>JANLRE010000381.1:0-5431 GCA_031368205.1 Fimbriiglobus sp.
GAGTCTGGTGACTGTGCAAGGCAATACCGTGATCAACACGAACAATATGACCCTCGACTTAGGAAGTATCTCGTCAACGCAATCGCAGGTTGATCTGCTGCGTGCGAGCGGCGCTCGGTCGTACAGGGTTTTGACTAGTACAGAAAGCTTGTCGGGGACTGGGTTCAATACTGCGGGATTTAGTGTCACGAACTTGGGTTTGTTCATGAATTCGGAGTGGTCGTTCGGAGCCTTTGATACAACAGGATCCCCCCCCCTAATTAACGGAATCGTCACGGTCAACTTCAGCCCGGTACCTGAACCGGAATCGCTGCTGGCTCTGGCCTCCGTGCTGTTGATAGCAGTTTATCAGTATCGCACTAAAAGCGCTCGACATGTAGCGTACTAAAATATAATAATGAGAACAACAGAGTTGTTGTAGTGGGTTGAAAGTAAGAAGTGGGCCGGTGAGTCTTTGCCGCGAAGCTGAACTCACCGGCCGCAGAGGGGTCCGATGATTAATCACCGAACTCCATCATCATTTCTACTTGCGACTCAACTATGTGTCAAGCCGAAGGACCGGCTACCCGGAGTCCGGCTGCGTTGTAACCCCTTACAACCGCCATGCTTCGGTTCGGCTCCGTGAAGATGACGTTGATGTCAATTCCGTCTTCATGGCTCCGATCAGTTTGCAAGCTAACCGTCGCCCAGTCATGTCATTTCGGCTTGATGGAGCGCCAGCTTGTCGTTTCACACCTAGTTTGGAGCAAGAAAATGAGCATGCGCATTGGCAAGAAGTGGAATCGGTTGATGAACATCGAGAAGCTCGAAGACCGGACCAACCCGGACGCCACCTTCGGCTGGGAATCACTCGCGGCCGACACCGGCTTGTACTTCCGCGTCGATGGCGACGTGAGCAATCAACAGATCGCGGACAACGTCAGCGTGATGAACGACCCAGCTCACGGCACGATCAACGTGTTCGTTAGCACGAGCAGCGCTGATGACTTGGTCCCGCTGAACTATTTTTTCTCAGTCTCGGGTGGTGAAATCGCAAACGCTCAAGCGATCTACGGCAAGCCGTTCAAAGGCTTCAGAATTAACACCTACGACGGCGACGATACCGTCGGCGCCCTCGGCCTCCCTTGGGCCTTGCAGATCAACGGTGGTGCCGGCAACGACAACCTGACCGGCGGTTCCGTCGCAGATTTAATCGACGGTGGCGTCGGTGGACCAGTCGTTGGTGGCGTGTTGCAGGCCAACGACACAATCAACGGCAGCTCGGGCAGCGACACCCTTACTGGTGGCGATGGCAACGACAACATCAGTGGTGGTAGCGGTAACGACGTTGTAGACGCTGGCACCGGCAACGACACTGTCAGCGGCGGTTCTGGCAACGACAACATCACCGCCGGCCCCGGCAACGACAACGTCGATGGTGGCACCGGCAACGACACCATCACGGCTGGCGACGGTGACGATACAGTGGTCGGTGGCACCGGCAACGACTCCATCTTGGGCGGGGCCGGTAACGACAGCCTGAACGGTGACGACGGTAACGACACCATCCTCGGTGGTGACGGCAACGACACCGTCACGGGCGGGGCGGGGGCTGACCAACTGTTCGGCGAAAACGGCAACGACATCGTCAATGCCGATACTTCCGATACCGCCTTCAACGGGGGAGCCGGTACGGACACCATGAACTTGTCCGGCACGGGTGACCTGGGTCCGGTCATCGACCACCAGAACGACGGGTTCGAGATCTACAACCTGAACCCCGCCGCCAACGTGGTGTTCGCGCCAAGCACCGCCGACTTCAGCGCACCGCAGCCGAACTACAGCGGCATCGGGTTGAACGTGGGCGATACGCTCAGCTTCCAAAACGCGCCAGGGCCAGGGCCAACCGGCCAAACGATCGACATGAACAGTCTGCCGTTCGGGCTGGGTGCATCTGGCATCGTGAGCGTCATCGGCTCGAACTACAACGACTTCATCACCGGCACTCCCGGTAATGACAAGATCGACGGCGGGGCTGGTGACGACGTTCTCATGGGTGGGGCGGGTAACGACACCATGTCTGGCGGGGCCGGCAACGATATCGTCCTTGGCGAAGCGGGTAACGACGTTCTGTCGGGCGGGGCCGGCAACGACTTCGTGGCCGGTGGCGTCGGCGACGACTCCTTGGTCATCGAATGGGCCGGTGGCGCCCTCAACGCCAACGATACCTTCCTCGGCCAAGACGGGTTCGACACCTTCGTGTTCCAAGGCGTGCCCGACGCCGACGGCATCCCAGGGAACGGCATTCAACCAAGTGCGGCGAACCTCGCCACGATCTACGCCTACATGAGCGCCCAAAACGCTTCGGCCAAGATGGACTGGAACCTTGGCAACGCCGGGCCAGACAACACAACGTTAGTGTTCATCCCGTAGTCAACTTCCGTGGCGGGGGGGGGGTAGCCCCGGCCCGCCACGATTTGTTCTGCAATAACCAGTCGCGACGATTCGTTACTACTCTCACTTCAAGTTAAGCACTTAGGAACCGCGCCAAAATCAGTTACCGAATTCTGAGCGCAATCCTGGGGGTGGGTTTCGTCGTTCCATTCGCCGTGATGTTTGTGCCGTTCGATTTTGCACCCCGCCCAATCCTCGTCGCTCACGTTTCGACCCTTCTCCTACATGCCCACGTCAAGCCACGCATAAACTTCCAACGCCGCCCAACGCCGCCGCCCGCGCTCGTCGGCCTTGGCATCCTACACCCGAAAATCATGTTACGAACCCGCCCACCAGCTCGATGGCAAAAGCGCGGACGTGATTTTGGCGCGGTTCCTTACGCCCCGAAAAACGACTTGCGTAGCAACCCCGCGTCGATCGTGCCGAAGGTGTGGCAGCGGCCGGTTTTTAGGTTCACGAACGTCACTTCGGCGGGGGAAAAGAGTAGCGGGTCGATCTTGTAGAAGTCGCCGTAACGGGCGAACAGTTCGGCGAAGAGGGCGCCGTGATCCTTCGACGCATTCGACGGCACCTTCGGGCCGATCGCTTCCAGCACGTCGTCATCGGCCCGCACCCAAAGTGTGACGCGGCCACCGTAAAGGATGGCGTCATTGGTGCGGCCAATGGCGGCAAGTTCGTCGGGCGTGACAGGGGGTAGCGGTGCGGTGCTGTAGCCGCTGACGATTTGCGTCACGTCGAATTTCAATTCGTGCAACTTGTGAAGTGCGGTCTCGACGCTGCGGGCAACAACTTGGATGTTCCCGGCGATGCTCGACGCGGGGGCGACGAGTAGCGTCAGCTTCTCCACGGTGGTCGGCAGCTTGCCGACGATGTTGGTGATGACATCCTCCGTGGGGTGTTTGCGGGTTTCGATCACGCCGACGGCCACGGCGGATTCTTCCTTGCCAGGGATGTGCTGAAAGACTTCTTCCTTGGCGTACACCGCCCGCATCGGCCCGGACCCCATGCCGAAAAACTTGTCCACGGAAATCTGCCACCCCGCATACTGCGACGCCAGGCACGCCCGAACGGGATCATCGGTGTGGACCTGGATCGCGGCGCCGGGAACGTCGGCAATCGTCGAAGGCACGATGCGAATCTCCGCGAGGTCGGCCATGCACACGCGGGCCATCGCCAAGCCCGCTTGCAAACTGCCGGTGACGCCACCGCCGCAATCAATCACCCGCGTGCCACCGACCTTGGACACCGCAACGCGGGCTAAAGCTGCGTTCGCTTCCAATTCGTCCGCGACACGGTTGGCTCGTTCGTTCATCGTGAGCATGGCAAATCCTTGGTGTTCGGTTACGCGGGAACAAGTCGGTCCAACTCGGCAGCCGTGGCCTTCAGTTGTTGCCGACACGCTTCCGGGTCATCTGCGGTCGTGAACAGGGTGACAACGGGTTGCCCCGCTTCGATGATACTACCCGGTGGGGGAACGTCCGCGAAACAAGATTGTGCGAACGGCGTCGGGACCGTGAACCGTCGCGGAGCGTAGTAGATCGCTTTCCCGACGCACTGCGTTGGCACCGTGTGCTGTGTGGGCTTCGGCTCGTTGGCGAAGATCCACCGTAGCCAGTCGAACGCCCGGAAGGAACTCGCCAGTTCAAACACCTCGACAGAAGCGGTGTAGCGGGGGTTAACCTCGATCACGAACGGCGTGTCGTTGTTCAAAATGAAGTCGATGCCCCACACGCCGATGAGTCCGGTTCGCTGGGCGAGGCGTGTGCCCAGTGTGGTCAATTTTTGCTGCAACGCTTCATTCCCATCAAGCGGGCCGATGTTCCCGGCGTAGGCGAACGGCTTGGCGTGCAACCACGGCTCGCCGACGAGTTGCTCGGTGACGCCGACCAGTTCGCAATCGGTATCGTTTGAAACGTAAATCGCGGACATCGCCGGACCGGGGACGTGCTCTTGCAGCACGCAGCGGGAAGGGTCGGAGATCGTTTCGCCGTCTTTCACGAACCGGATTCCGTGGCCACCGGAGCCGCATCGCGGCTTTTGTAGCCAGCGTCCGGGCAGTGACATGGCGTTGTCACCCGCCAATATCTTCGGCGTGGCGAACCCCAGTTCGGTGACGGTGCGAGAAAGTGCGAACGGGTCGCGGACCACGTTCAACACGTCGGCGGGGTTTCCCCATAGCGGGCGTTCGGTGGCGAGCTTCGTGATGAGGTCCGGGTAGTTCTCCAACCCGCCGGTGTACATCCACGGCATCGGCGGAGCGTTGGCGGCGAGACGGAACAGCCCTTCGGGGTACTCGTCGAATCGGCAGCGAACGCATTCACAAAGCCGCTGCGTGTCCACGTCCGCAAACAAGTCAATGGCGTATGGTTCGATCCCGGCGCGCCGCGCGCTCGCGGCGGCGGCGCGGGCGCTGGCGCCCAGGATCAGCAGGCGTGGTGTCACTCCTTCTTCGGCCAATTTGGCACGGGGAGGCCGAGCTTGTGACGGATGTAGCGGATTTCTTCCAGCCGCATCACGCGCAGCACGTCGGAATAGTCGTCGGTCCAGGTATCCACTTCGGGCAGCACGTCCATCTTCTTCCACGGGAAAACGTAGAAGCCACGACCGGCGTTGTCGAAAATGTCGAACCCGAACCCGCCCGCCACTGCACCGTAGCGAAGGTCCGCTGCTTCTCCGAGGACGGAGTCGCTGAGGTCCGCTTCGGTCTTCGCCAAGATCACCCCCGACGACCGGGTCTTGCCGGAGCTGTCGTCGTTGTTGTCGCTGAACAACCTCGCCTCCAACCCCGTGTCCTTCGCCAACCGTGCCACCACGGGTTCGAGGTCGATGTAGCGGTTCGAGATGTGCAGCGCGAGCAGGCCGTGTTCGGTCAGGTGGGACTTGTACAGTTCCATCGACTGCTTGGTCAGCAAGTGAATCGGGATCGAGTCCGAACTGAATGCGTCGATCAACAAAAGCGCGTACTTCTCGTCGTTCGATTCGAGTTGAATCCGGGCGT
>JANLRE010000483.1:0-2651 GCA_031368205.1 Fimbriiglobus sp.
CGGCGACAAGATGTTCCATTGCGCCAATGTGAGATCACTGCGATATGCCCGCCGCTGAAGTTTCGATGCCGACATGAGTTGCTCCTAACGTGTTGGGATACAACACTCTAGAACACGATCCTTTGCCGTATGGTCTCTGAGTTGCTCCTAACGTGTTGGGATACAACACTCTAGAACACGATCCTTTGCCGTATGGTCTCTGAGCAATTTTTCAGCTTCGTCTTCATTATTGGCTTTGAGGATCGTGGCCGCGCGGCGGGTGTCACGGTCGCCGGCTTCCATTGCCTTCAGCATTAAGTCCCATTGTTCATTGGCGAGTTTGTCGAGTTTCTTTTTGCGGGCCGCCAAGTAGACAAGACCGCGTTGGGTGATCACTAATTCGGGCACGGTCGAGTCAATTTTCTTTGCCGCCGATTCCAAGTCCCCGCGTAGGAAATCCACGTAAAAAGACGGCCCTTCGGGGGTCTCCGATTGGTTGACAATGAACACGTTCGCCTTCCCCTCCGCTGCCGCTTGCAGGGCGTCCAGCATTTTCTGGATGCTGACCATCAAAGTGGAATTGAAGTTTATTTGACCAACCTGGAGTCGCTGAAACCCGCTGAGGATCGCCTGCTTCTGCACGGCAATTGCACCGGCATCCTTCTTCAAAACGGCGGCCCGGAACTTGTCGAAATTGAACGACTGAACCCCCGGTCCCTCGGGCATTTGGAGGATTCGATCGTACTCTCGGTTCGCAAACAGCGCGTCGATTTGCGTGGCACGGAATGAAACTTCATTGGGGCGGATCGCCAGGGCTTTGTCCAACCACGCCAGCGACTCCTGAAATTCGCCGTTGCCCAACGCCTGATACCCGAGGGCGTACATGGCAAACGGGCTGGGGGTCGCAGTAGTCGCGGCGTTCAGGTACAGCGGCTTCGATTTTTCCGCGTCCAGAACCCGACCCAGCAGGTACATGGCATCGGACGAGTTAATCTCTTGCAGCAACCTGGTGTATTCCGGTTCGAGATCGACGGTTGGTTTGCTCTTCTCCATCGCCGTTTGGTAGGCCCGGTGCCAGTTGACGGCCAACGGTCGGCGACCCAGTCCGGCCTTGAGGAATTCCAGATACTTCTCGACCGGCATTTTCACGCCCAAGAGGCTCAGCATCACCAAGTTATCCGGCTCCGTCTTGAGAAATCGCTGCATGTAAAGCGATTGTTGGTCGTCGTTCAGTTTGGCATGGTCGATCAACTGAAGCCGTTCGATGTCGGAACTGACCCGCTCGAGGCCGACCCGATTCTTGGTGACCGAGTTGCCTTTTTTGAGTTGCATCGTCTGGGGGAAGTCGGCGAACACGTAATCCACACTCGGTAGCTGGTAGAAGCCTTCACCGATGTGCAGGGTACCGGGCGGATTGACGGGCGGGTTACCGGCGGCATACGTGGTCGTCTCTTCGACGATGGGCGCCAGGCGATCCGGGTTGAAGATGAACACGGTCCCGTCGAACGGGCGGGTCCAAAAATTCGTCTCGACCTTTGCGACGATCGGCTCGAAATCCAACCCCGTCGTGACCGTTTCGAGGGTCACCGGCCCCTCGGCCAACGGGTGCGGAGTCGCGGTCATCGGCGCGAGAGTTTGATCCGTGCCGTTGACGCGCACGCTGTACGAGATCGCACTTCCGTTGACGAGGTAGACCGTGCGATTGGTGCCCTTGTAAACGGCGACGCCCAAATACGTGAGGCCGCCCAAAATCAGGATCAGCGGGAACGCCCACTTCGCCAGTCGGGCGACGAACTTCGACCCGTCCGAGGTGCCGCTTCGGGTGGACGCGATGGTGTTGGCCCCCTTCACCTTCTTGCCGGATTCGAGGTAGCGTTCCGAGAGTTTTCGCTGTTTTAGAAGCGCTTTGTCGGCGATGAATTGCGGGAATGCCGCGTCGCGTTTGTCCATCAGCGCAATCGCGGCGGCGTGGTTGCCCTCGCCTTGATACGTCTGGATCGCCGTCTGTACCAACCACAACGATTCCGGGTTCTTGTCCTCGAAGATGTGGTCAATTAACCGGGTCGCATTCTCGGGATCGTTCTTCCGCAGAAAGCTCTCGGCCAGCAGTTCCCGGACGAGCTTCGTGTCGTCGGCCCGCAGTGACTTCATGTACGATTCGATCGCTTCATCGTGCCGACTAAAGTAGCCGTAAGCACTGCCCAACGCCGCCTGCACCTTGGCGTCGTCCTGCTTGTCTGCCGAAAGGTGGACGAGCTTGTCGAACAGCCTTTCGTCCTGAAAGCCGGTCGCGGTTAACAGGGCGTCAATAATGCCTTCGCTGTCGTCGGGATTTTGCGTCAGCTTTTCGAGGGTCTCGGTCACGCTATTGACTTTCGACTCTTCCCACTTCTTCAATGATATGAGGCGATGTTTTTGACAACTGGGGCACTCACTCAGAATCCGCTTCTTGCCGATCGGGATGATCGGAATGAACACGACCACGAAATAAAGTGTGGTGTCGTAAGATTCGAGATCGCCCACACAATTGCAGAATTCACACCCCGCCCGGAAGCGGTGGATGTTCCGCTTGCCGTAATACCACGTCCCGATTCCGTTGATGACTGAAGGCATGACTGAACCCGCCGAAAGTATTTGCGATAAGTGTAGAGTCAAATCCGATGAGAAACTGG
>JANLRE010000547.1:0-4260 GCA_031368205.1 Fimbriiglobus sp.
CGTGAGCAACGAGTCTTTCTCGAAGAAGCGCACGGTGTCGAGGGCCAAACCGGCCCGCGGGTGTTCCTGGGCGCTGTGCCGTTTCCCAGCCCCGCGAACACGTCATTCGCACCGTACACGATCCCCAGCAGCAAAAGCCAACTGGGCGGCGGTTACGACGTGTACATCACGAACATCCGCAAACTTCCGGACGGCCGCGTCACGTTTCATGTCGGTTATCAGTTCCAGTGATCGAGAAGCAAAGCCCACGGACGATCGTCCGTGGGCTTTTGGTGATCGTCCGTGGGTTTCCTCTCTCACTCAAAACAGAAACTCCCGCCCCGGAATCTTGTTTCCCCACTTCAGCTCCCTAGGCTTTTCATTACGACTCTGGGCTTGGTTTTGTCGAATCGAAGGGAGTTTCCTAGTGCGCACGCTCATTACGGGTGGAGCTGGTTTCGTGGGGTCTCACTTGTGTGAGCGGTTTCTTGCCGAGGGGCATGAAGTCATCTGTGTGGATAACTTCATCACGGGTCGCCCCACGAACATTCACCACCTGCGCGCGAATCCCAAGTTTCGGATCATCGTTCATGATGCGTCGCAGCCGTTGTTCGTTGACGGGCTTGTTGATAACGTGCTGCACTTTGCCAGCCCCGCTAGTCCTGTCGATTATGTCAAAAGCAGCATCCAAACGCTGAAAATCGGCTCACTCGGGACACACGTTTCGCTCGGGATTGCGAAGGCGCATGGTGCGCGATATTTGCTGGCTAGCACGTCGGAAGTGTACGGCGATCCGGTGGTTCACCCCCAAACGGAATCGTATTGGGGCAACGTCAACCCGGTCGGTGAACGCAGTATGTACGACGAAGCCAAACGTTTTGCAGAAGCGATGACGATGGCCTACCACCGCGAACACGGCGTCAACACCCACATCATCCGCATTTTCAACACGTATGGCCCCCGGATGCGGTTGGACGACGGCCGCGTGTTGCCGAACTTCGTCGGCCAAGCGTTGCGGGGCGACCCGATCACGGTGTACGGGGAAGGGCAGCAAACCCGCAGCTTTTGTTACGTGACGGACTTGGTGGACGGGATTTATCGGCTCTTGTTCAAAGACTACCACATGCCGGTCAACCTGGGGAACCCGTCTGAAATCACGATCATGGAATTCGCGGACGAGATCCTACGCCACACCGGCAGCAAGAGTCCGATCATCTACAAGCCACTACCCCCGGACGACCCGAAGCAACGAAAACCGGACATCACATTAGCGCGGAAACTACTCGGCTGGGAACCCAAAATCGGCCGTGAGGAAGGTTTGAAGCTGACCTTGGACTACTTCCGGGCTAAAGTGAGCGACGCCCGTGGCGGGCAATAGTGTGGGTGTCTGGGGTTTGGCTTGACTCTGTTACCAAGTGTGACATCCAATGCGGTGCTGTTCTGTCGTTATGCTGGTGTTTGTCGTGTTGGTAGTATTCCCACCCGTGTCGAGGGGTGGGGAGCTTCTCACTACGAATTTGTCGCTGCTTGCGGACACAAATCAAGCATTGTCCAGCATTGAGCGAGCACAAAATTGGATCACGCCTGCAATCAGTGGTGTTGCCTTTTTTTGTGTGATCGGCGTTGCGTGGGTCGTGATGCTCCGGATGCGGATTCGGCAGCAAACGGAACAAATTCGTCAGCAACACGCACGGAAGACGCACAGCGACGCCCGGTACCGCGATTTATTCGACAACGCGGGTGACGCAGTTTGGGAAACCGACAGCGACGGTCGAATCCTCTTTATGAATCGTGCGGCTGAGGAACTCTTGGGCCGTACCTCGAGCGAAGCGGTCGATCATTTACTCGGCGAGTTTTTACTTCCGGAAGAGCGCTCAAAATCACGCGGGAGCGCGATCCGCAATGTGTTTAAGCCGTATGAGATCACCGTCTTGCCCCGCGACGGCACACCGATCGCTGTTGAAGTCTCAAGCCGTGTCCTTCCGGACCGGACGATCCAAACGATTGCCCGTAACATCACCGAGCGAAAGTCCCTCCAAGAGCGGGCGTTGCGGGTCCAAAAGTTGGAGGCCGTTGGCCGTCTGGCCGGGGGGATTTCGCACGACTTTAACAACCTGCTCACCGTCATCAACGGCAACGCCGAACTGCTTGTGATGGCGACCGCCACGACTGATCCGAACCGGTATCTCACAACTGAGATTCTTGATGCTGGAAACCGGGCGGCAAACTTAACCCGCCAACTTCTCGCCTTCAGCCGACAACGCCGCCTCGAAAATAGTCCGCTCGATCTGAACGCGGTGATTACCAACATGACCGTGTTGCTTCGCCGATTGATCGGCGAGCAAATTCAGATGGTCTCCGAACTCGATCCGCAACCCCCGTGGTTGTATGCCGAAGTCGGGTTGATTGAGCAAATCCTCATGAACCTCGTGCTGAACGCCCGCGATGCCATGCCGAGGGGGGGGACGCTGACAATTCGCACCAGAACTCTGGCGACCGGCTTCGCGCATTTGATCGTGGTTGATACGGGTTCGGGGATGGATCAAGCCACACAAAGCCGACTCTTTGAACCGTTCTTCACAACCAAGCCGATCGGGCAAGGCACTGGCTTGGGCTTGGCAACGGTCTACGGAATCGTTCAGTCATTGGATGGCCAGATTCGCTACGAATCCGCGATCGGGCACGGCACGATGTTCGAGGTTGAGTTGCCGTTACTCTCCGCGCAAACTTCGCAGCCATTGCCACCCAAGTCTGCGCCGAGTTCACCGCCTACGCCGAGTCACTTCTCCGATCAGCCCCATGTTGTCTTGTTGGTGGAAGACGACGAAGCGGTTCGTGAATTCGCCAAGAACGTACTCGAAATGTACAAGCTGACCGTACTCACTGCGGAAAACGGCCAGGAAGCTATCGAACTCGTGCGCGGCCGCACTGGCCGTGTGGATTTGATCGTGACCGACGTGTTAATGCCGCAAATGACTGGCAAGGAGATGATCGAAATCCTTCGGCACCAGTACCCCGATTTACGGGTGCTGTTCATGTCCGGGTACGTCGGTGATGAATGCCTTCTGAACGCCTCGACGACCATAACCGAGTTTCTGCAAAAGCCGTTCACGGTTGTGGACCTGATGGCGAAAGTGCGGAACCTCATCCCGCTCAAGTCGGAAGTTTGATGGCTCAAACTTCACTCGAACCCTTACACGATGCACTTCAAGAACCCGGCGGTCAATTCCTCGCGGTTCAATCGCCGACCGATAAAAATGAGCTTATTGGAGCGGGGCGTGTTGCCCCACGGGCGGTCTTGTTTGCCATCAAACGTCATGTGAACCCCTTGAAACACGAACCGATTCGGGTCACCTTTGATGCTCAGGATTCCTTTCATCCGGAAGATGTCCTGGCCCTTGGTTTGTAACAACTCGGAGATCCAGACGTTCACTTTCTTCGCACTCAGGTCGCCGGGTAACGTGATCCCCACCGAATACACTTCCTCGTCGTGAGTGTGGGCCGACTTGTAATCATTCGTCGTCATCGGCTGCATCAACCCGTTTGGCCCCTTCAGTTCGGCGTGAAGTTCCTTGGGGTGCTTTTCCGTGAACAGTGCATACGTGCCGGATGTGGTTATGCGCACAACAAATGTAGCGTCAGTTCCGTTCTGATGGCCGTGGCCGTGCTCATGTAGGACATGCGATCCGTGGCCGGGGAGGTGGAGTTGGTAAATGGTCGAGGAGGGTGCCAGTGTTCCCCCCCGTTCAAGTTCAAGCGGTTTTGCTTGAACACCGTTGACGATCACTGCCAGTGCGTCGTGCAGTGACTTCGCACTGTCATTCTTGGTCGGCACGAGCGCGGCGAGCATGTGGCAGGACGCCGATTGGTTTACCGCAAACTCGTACTGCCCTGCGTCAAGGTGGTAAACGCCGCCCCATGCAAAGGGTGATTCCTCGGCGAGGAATTGCGGATCGACGTCCATAATCCGGTCCAGGTTGAACCCGCCGATGTTCAAGATTTGTTCCATCGGGATGACGCTATTCTGCGTGCGATGCACCTTGGCAGCCGGGTTCATTCCGCGAATCTTGGCTTCGAGGTCATCGAGTTCAACGCCGACCACTAAATCGGTTTTGTTGAGCAGCACGACATCAGCGAACGCGATTTGTTCTTGGACCTCGTCGGAATCCCAATGTTGTTGAACGTGTTTGGCATCGACGAGTGTCACGATCCCATCGAGACGTGTTTTGGCTCGAAGATCATCATCGACGAAAAAAGTCTGCGCCACCGGCCCCGGATCGG
>JANLRE010000586.1:0-4912 GCA_031368205.1 Fimbriiglobus sp.
AGACCCGGCCGGCCGGGTCCGGGCTATGAGCTGGCGGGCACATAAGCCACGAAACCCGACCGGCGCGAGCTTCCCACGGCCGTGGGCGGGCAACGCTATTTCGCTGCTTCGGCAGCCTTCTTGGTCCTTAGCTCGGTTAACTTCGCAAGCGTTTTGTCCGGGTTAGCCACGGCCTTCCGCTTGCAGCCGTTGCAGCAGACGAACACCGCTTGCCCTTTGATGTCGAGCTTGAGCGGCGGCCCCATCGCGCCGAGCCGTTCGTCTGTGGACACCACGCACCACTCCTGGGCTTCAACGATCGCCCGGTCTTCCGCCGAAAGCTTGGCGCGCTCCGCCGCTAAACCGTCGGAAACATCACGCTTCGGCTCCGTCGGCCTGGTAGTTGGTTTCGCGTCGTCAGGCTTTTGACAGCCAGAAAGGGCAGCGAATAGAACCACGATCCACAACAGATGTCGCATGGATGGCTCCTTACTTCTTGCGATAGGTTTCAGGGTCTTTGATCTCGGTCGGCTTTTCCTTGGCGAGGACAACGAACTCTTCGATGCACGGTATGCAGCAGAACTCGTAGGTCTTGCCGCCGATCACCCACGAAAACTTCGGGTTCGCCTTTGTCTTCGAGATGGGGCAGATCTTCTCGCCGGCTTTTGGATTGTCATCGTGCTGGGCGCGGACGCCCTTGTACTTCACAGTCGGCACCGTCTTCCCGTTCGCCTCAACGTCGGCCGCGGTGTACGCCCCGCCGGGTGTGAGGAATAGAGTCTGCTCTTCGTCACTCCCCTTCTTGGCCGGCATCTCGCCTTCACTGTGTTCGTCTTTCGTATCGTTCGAGAAGGCAATGCGGAATCGTTCGCCGTTGACGTTGATGTTGTTAACGGTGACTTGCACCTTCTTGCCGACGAGGTCTTTCGGCAAGTTGGCCACGAATAGGGAGGTCTTGCCCTTCGCGTCCCCCGGCTGTGGCTCGGCACGGAACGTCATCTTGTCCGACTCGTTGGCGCCCGCTTCCGTCAGATACGCGGTCAGTTCCTGGGC
The DNA here is from genome assembly GCA_031368205.1 of Fimbriiglobus sp. GTDB lineage: Bacteria > Planctomycetota > Planctomycetia > Gemmatales > Gemmataceae > Fimbriiglobus. The sequence continues at coordinate 1,033 of JANLRE010000586.1, forward strand.
ATCGACTTCCTGCACGCGGGCTTCCTCCTTGCCGAGCATGTAGAGGCGGACGAGGCCGCCCTTCTCGAACACTGCTTCGGCGTGGTAACTGTCCTGGCCGAGCGACACCAGGATGCCCCCGTGCGCCCCCGGCTTGTGGCCGTGTGCATCATCACCCGTCGGCTTGGCGACGTTCTTCTCGCGCATCGGCTGGGGCGAGGTCGCCGTTGTCGAGGGGGCCGACTGCCCGCAGCCGGTGAGCGATACCCCCACTGCGGAGACGAGTAGAACCCCGCCCAGAATCAACATCCGTCGTTTCATAGAAAAATCCCTCTAGTCCGTGCCAATGCCTGAACACCCGCAACGGATTGTGTGAACAGTAGAAGTTGTCGGCGAGGCCGAGCCTTGACGGACGGCTACCGACAAACGAGTGGCTGACTGTGAAGGATGGAAGAACTATTCGCCGCCAAGCCAATCAAATTGCGCGAAAGCAGGACGAAAGTCCGTTTCAGTACCGAGGAGTAGACGGAATGCTAGCACCGCAGATTATGGTGCACGTAGAGGAGCTCAAACGTGGACGTGAACGAAGTGTGATCTCGCCGATCCAGGACTGTGACACTTCCACCAACAAGTAGACGGCAGATGTCAACGTGTGAAAGAAGCGGTAGTGCGTAATCAGGCAAGAAGTTTACTAATCCGATGCCGGTGGAAGAAACTTCGGGAGCGGCAAAATCTATAACTTTGGACGTATCAGCCTTGCACGGGCACTGAGATTTGTTACTCGGAGAAGGGGGGCGCGATTTTGAACTGTCATCCGACTGAGGTTGCTTGACGAGGCCGCAGCAAGTCCGGGATTTCGGTGCAGATCGAGCAACATCTACGCTTGGATGTTCGGAGTTGTGGCTCAGTCGCGCAACTGTGCAGCAGCAGAGCATTGGCCCCACAACTAACGATAGAATCAACTGATGTATAACTACTAGCCGCAACATTATAAATTTTTAGCCGTGGAGTTCACTTTGATCAAGCAGACCATGCGATAAAAGATTGTATGGCGTTGGGCGGACAAATCCAGTGCAAAAGTCCTAATCGCAGGGTCTTTCCTTTATTCACTCTGCGGGATGCCGATAAGCTGTTTGGCGAGGTCCGGGTTGAGTTGGAGGATCTCGATCGCTTAGCACTGGCTCTGGGCTTTGACATCCGCGCGCAAAGAAATCGTCGTATTGCGGAAAGCCGCCAGCACTTGCGGGGCACTCCCAGTCCGCACGCGGCACGCATCCTCGCCCAGCGTCACGTCGCGGACGTAATGCAGTTCGTTCTCGATTTTCCCGTGATTGCGGACGTAACCCAGAAGGGCTTGCGCATTGGCTCGATCCGCCGAAAGGCTCGTCATGCCGTACACCACGTCGATCGTCCGGACCCGTGACTGGTCCGCTCGCGGGTGATTTCAAAGCCTTGCTTGAGACCCTTCCACGTGTCACCCCAGGTCAGTAGCGGTGTCGTGCGGAGGGTCCGTCGCTCGATCCGGCCGTGCGCTTTGTCGATCGTGGTCGTCACGCGATCCGGTTATGGCGTGGGGAGGTCGTTAGGGGGAAGTGGCCGCCGCGATACTTCGGGCGGCGGCCTCAAATCCGAAGGCAGCTCGGATGTCCGCCTTCAGTCCGGGTTGGTTGTCTTTCACCGTGAACACGGAATCGCCGTCCGAAGCGACGATGGCTTCGGCCAAGTCGCGTTGGCAGAACATCGCATCGCCGACGACGATTTTGCCTGTCAAGGGCAGGATTCCCAAGAGTTCTAACGCCGCTTTGTGTTCGTTGGTTTTCGCATCGACGCGGATTTGGGCGAGCACGGCTTGGACGGCCGGAGCCTACGCCGCGACCAAGTGATGGCCGGGGAGTTCGCCATCCCGACTGCCCCGCAACGTCTTGCCATCGATCGAGATTTGCGCGAAGGCGGCGGGGTCGATGCGGCCTTGAATCCACCGCGCGAGGATCGCTTCGAGTTGCTCGGCATCGAACCGCCGCACGGTGCGAGACCGGGTGGAAACCGTGGGCGTTTTGTCGCGTCGGAAGCCCCAGGCGTGGGCCTAGGGTGTGCCGTGTTGTCGCCCGAATCGGGCGATGCCCACGAGGCTGTTGCGACCCAGGAGCATGGCCAAGGCCACCATCCCCAGGATCGCCGGGAGCGGGTGGATGCGACCGTGCGGGCTGCGAGGATCGGGCAGGGTGGCGAGCGACTCCAACAACGTGAGCGTGACCATCGACACCTCCCGGCACGGGAAAATCAAGTTACCTGGAATACCCACTCCCACCACCCCGGCCAAGACCAAAAAAGGAAAGGCCCTGACCAGCACGACATCGGTGAGTTGGACTTGAGTTTGGGCCTCGGTCCAGAGGATGGCGGAGTCCGGTTCGAGGCGATGGAGCAATCGTGTGAAGGCATCGTCGGCGGGCGGATCGGGGTACTCGGGCTGAACCTTGGCCGCTTCAAGTGGCGGTAACGTGAACAGGTGAGGCGATCAAGAAATCGATGTAGTCTTGGGGCATCACTTTGGCTTCGCTCATGCCCGAAACCTATGCCACGAACTGAGCCGGCGCAAATGAGAATGTGACGCCACTGCGTAACATCTACAACCATTAAATAGGCACACATCCGGCGGCAGAATATATGGCCCATAAACAGAAAAAGACTCTCGGCAAAGTGCCCATCGGTAGCCTAAGAACGATGGTGACATCGATCGACTGATAGCTAAAGAAAAGGGTCTAGACTGGCGGCCCACCGTTCGGTGGACCGCTCCCCGTTGTTGTCCGTGTGGAGCGTTTCTTGGTCAGTTGGAAGGCGGCGAGCCGCTCGACCGCGGGTGCGGCACTCCGGTCGGCCACGGGCACCCGTTTAAGACCCGACGCGGGTGACAATCACGGAAATACACTCATCGTCCCGACCCGAATGCCGTGTCCACGTCCGGCCAGGTCAGGAACGAAACACGTCGCAGCGACCACTAAACTCCTCGCGATCACACTGCCAGAGTCGTCTTCCGCTCTCGACGGGTCGTGACCCGTGACAGGCGAGCGATCGAGGACCACACCCACGACACAACCGGCCGTCGAGAAGCGTCCGAAAACCACCCGGCCCACCCGACAAACAATTGCCCAACTCCTGAGTCGGGGGCGTCGAGTAGTGTCTCAGTTTGCCGGTAGATACCCATGATTTCTGCTTCTTTGAAACCAAACTGAGACACTACCAACAGCACCCCAAACAGGGCGACGATCAAACCTGCGAACAGGGGGAAAGAATGGGGAATCGATTTGTCCCGGTTTTGTCCCGGTGCGTCACCTCCGGAACCGGCAACAACCGGGAATGACGAGGACCAACCAGACGAACGGATCTCCCGCAATAACCTGAGGTTACGACGCAAACGCTGTAACTCTGGAGGGTTAGGGAAATGGAGGGTGTTGATTCCCTCCCTCTCCGCTGACATTTGCACGTCGAAAGTCGTCACCATCACCTTAAAAGCCAAGCTTTCCGGGTTCACCCCGGAAAGCTTGTTCGCTTCCCTAACAGCTTTTGGCGGACAAATTCGGGATAATGCGGCACTTGCGACGGAGGACATGGGAAAGCGGTGTTGGCACCTCGTCCCCAAACAACGACAAACATCGGTTCATTCGGTTTTCGGCAATGCTTCAGGAATCAAGGTCTGATTCGTCTGGTAAGCATGGTCAGTTAATGACCCATTGCCAAGTGATCTGTACTACACGGTGAACTCACCATGCTACTGAACAACACTAGTCAGTCCTGATCTGAACGACGTTAAGCCGTTGACATCGTGTTGTCAGTGGAGGAATTCGGGAGGTACTGCCAGCGGTGTGTCACAGGGTAATGGTAGTTCGAGTCCATCAAAGTGGGT
>JANLRE010000594.1:0-1350 GCA_031368205.1 Fimbriiglobus sp.
ACCCGATCCAGTCCACTACGCTGATGCCACTTCCGCTGTTCCAGTCCCGCGTCTCCGGGACGAGGTCGGCCATCGGGACATCGCTCAACCGCTGAGGCATCGAAATACCCTTGGCTTACGCCGAACTCAGCACTTACCCGACGACGGCGAGAATGTCGTCTTCGGTCATGATGAGGTATTCTTTGCCTTCGACCGTCACTTCGCTGCCGGAGTAGCTGCTGAACAGGACGCGATCGCCGACCTTCACTTGGAAGTTTCCTCGGGTGCCGTTTTCGAGCGGCTTGCCTTCGCCGACGGCGAGGATCTTGCCTTGCTTCGGCTTTTCCTTGGCGGCGTCCGGGATGATGATCCCGCCCGCGCTCTTGTCTTCGGCTTCGAGACGTTCAACGACGATCTTGTCGTTCAGTGGAATCACTTTCATTACTTCGTTCTCGACTAGGGTTACTTGGGGTCAGGATTGGTAGGTGGTTCCGGGGGCAAACCGTACATCTTTTGTAGGGCACGCAGCATCGTATGGATTACGACATTTTTATTCACAGGCTTCGGAATCACACTGTACACCTGGGCCTGCAACGCTTGCCGCATCAATTCGCGGGTAACATCGGCGGTAATCAGGATGGCTGGCAACAGTTCGTTAATCAGCCGAACTTGTTGCAGCGCTTCCAACCCCGTCATGCGTGGCATGTGCATGTCGAAGAAGATCAAGTGGATCATCTCGACCCGCACGATCTCGATCGCTTCTTCACCGGATGACGCCTGGACCGTTTCGTAACCACGGTCCGCCAACAAGCCGGCCAGGGTTTGACGCGACCCCGAGTCATCGTCGGTAATCAGAATCGTGAACGCACGATTAGGTTTCAGAGCCGGAGGGTTCGGCGGTAGTTCTGTGACCATCGTATTACCTCCCCAGGGCGATTCCGAATCCTGACCGGGCTTGGTCCGGACTCGAAGTCTCTCGTGAAAGGACCATCAAGGTGAGTCTAGAGTGCAAAGTTGATGCCGGTCAACCCAAACAAGGCGACCAAGTCATTTTACCCAATGGCACGAAAGAAGTTAAGTCGTGACGCAGCGCCAAATTAGAACTGAAACCCCGAACGCCCACAGCCAAATTCTGTCACGAAGACCAGCACTGAGTGCCGCGTTGGCAGGGAACCCAGAATTATTCACCACGAATCGGACGAATAAAAACAAGAACATCGTTCCGTTCCGCTGATCCCAGTACCTTGCTTCAATTTGTATTGGTTAGGAGTTACGCAGTTGCAGCATTAGTACAGGTTTTGTTAGCCCGACGCGCCAGCGAGGGGTTACGCCAAACCCCTCGCTGGCGCGTCGGGCTAACAAAACCTGTAC
>JANLRE010000649.1:0-2641 GCA_031368205.1 Fimbriiglobus sp.
TAGCGGGCACCCGTCCCCATATCGAGCACATCGACGAGACCGTCCGGATCGCCCGCCCCACTCAGCTTGACGACCTTCACTTGCCGTTCGGGTTGGCCCGACGTGCGAAACGTGAGCAAGTCGCCTTCTCGGGGACCGGCGTCGGCGTCACCCACACCGGGCGGCGATGGCTTTGGTGCCTGACCGCTGGCCACCGCAATCCAGATCAGGACCAGTCCAATCACGTACATCAACGTCATACGTGTCATGGCCAAGCTCCCTCATTGCACCGACGCAGTCGGACGAGATCGAAATATCCGCAGACAGTCGCATCTACTGGATAATCGGCAGAATCGCCACCGCCGATTCACTTGAACTTGCGAGTTCGACCAAGATTCTGAGATGCCCGAAACGCGACCCCAGGCACTCCTGCTTGGCCTTCAGGACTCTGCCTGCGTATCTTGGTAGTAGAGATGGTGACTTGTCCCTCTAAGCCGGAGGCTGAATCATGCGGCGGTATTCTCTCGGTATCGTGATTGTTCTGCTCGCGGTCGGATCGACGTTGGGCCAAGATGTTGATGCGAAAGCGGTCATCGCCAAGGCCATCGAAGCCCACGGCGGTGCGGCGGCGTTGAACAAATACAACGCGGGCGTCACCAAGGTGAAGGGCGTCATGTCGCTGTTCGGCCAAGACCTCGAATTCACCGGCGACATCACCTACGAGATGCCCGACAAGTATCGGATGGCACTTAGTACCGAAGTCTCGGGCCAAAAGATCAGCCTCGTGCAGATCGCCAACGGGGCGAAAAATAAAAGTACGCAGAACGGGATGCTGTTGAAAATCGGCGCCGCCGAAAAAGCCGAACTGACCCAAGCCATGAGGATGCAAGAGATCGCCCAACTCACCCCGCTGTTGACTGCAAAGTACACGATTAAGGCCGATAAAGCCGACAAAGTGGGGGATCTGGACGCTGCGGTTGTCGTCGTCAACGCCAAGGACTTCAAAGAGACACGGCTATACTTCGACACAAAAACCGGACTGCTCGTCAAGAGTACCCGCCAAGGCTTACACCCAGCGGCGAGCGGCACCAAAGAAGCGCTCGAAGAAACCGTCATGAGCGACTTTAAGAAGTTTGATGGCGTCATGGCCCCTACAAAAATGGTCGTCACCCACGACGGCAACAAGTTTATGACGATGACGGTCGTGGAAAACAAGGCGATGGAAAAAGCCGACCCGAAACTGTTCGACATCGCCGACTGATCCGAAAGCGTCACCACGAATCACACGAATAATACGAATCAATCATTGACAGCCGATGAGCATGAACAAAACCCGTAGTTGTGTGATTGACTGTTTTTGAAAGTCATGATTTCATTCGTGTGATTCGTGTGATTCGTGTGATTCGTGTGATTCGTGTGATTCGTGTGATTCGTGGTGACTTGGTTACGTGAGTGACACCAGTTTTATCTTCGAGTTTTGTTATGCCGCCGATTCAGTTTCTTGCCGACCACCGCGACGCGGGGAATACCGTGGCAGCTATGCTCCGGGCGCGGTTCAAACTCACGTGGACCCAAGCCAAACGGCTTGTGGAGAACGGGCACGTTCGGGTCGCCGGGATGGGTTGCTCCGACCCGACCACGCGCATCAAGAAGAACAACCGCGTCTGGATTCGGGATGGTGTGATCGAGAACACACCGCTGCCGCCGGGATTGCAACGCCCCAAGCTCCCCAAGCCCGCCCCACCTGTCAAGCCGCCGCCCAAAGCGAAAGCACCGCCGAAGAAAGAGATCGCACCGAAGCCTACGGTCCAACTGCCGATCGGCATGGAGTTGGTCTACTCGGATGACACGGTCGTGGTGGTCAACAAACCGGCGGGCTTGACGACGATGCGACACGCGGAGGAGGCCGCCGAGTTCGGTCATCGCGGGATGTCGTTCTTGCCGAAGACCCTTGCGGATTATCTACCCTACCTGCTTGGCAACCCGAACCGTCGTGTGATTGCAGTTCACCGAATCGACCGCGATACGACCGGGCTGGTCGTGTTCGCCCTCACGCCCCAGGCGGCCACTGAACTGACGAAGCAGTTCCGCAAACATACGGTGGAACGGCGGTATCTCGCGCTAGTTCGCGGCGTGCCGAAGGATGGGCGGATCGAATCGACGTTGATTCGGGATCGGGGCGACGGGCGGCGTGGTAGCACCACCGACACCAATGCGGAAGAGGGGAAGCACGCGGTCACGCATGTGAAAGTGGTCGAATCGTTCGGCCAGTTTGCGTTGGTCGAATGTCGGCTGGAAACCGGGCGGAACCATCAAGTTCGCATCCATCTCGGGGAAGCCGGGCACCCGCTTTGTGGCGAAACGGTGTACGATCGCCCCCCCAACGGCAAGCCACTCCCCGACGACAGCAAAGCGCTACGCCCGATGCTCCACGCTGCCAAACTCGGCTTCACCCACCCCGAAAGCGGCACGAAGATGAGTTGGGATGCCACCACGCCAAAGGATTTTGCCGAGTTGCGAAAGCGGCTGCAATCAGTGGTGAGTGGATAGTGGACAGTGGTTAGCAAGACCGAGACCAAAAACACATGCAGGTCTGGCAAATTTTTCGGGCAAGGAATTTCTCTTGGTTTTCGGCCCTGAAAGGGACGTTCTGTCAGCCCAG
>JANLRE010000675.1:0-1147 GCA_031368205.1 Fimbriiglobus sp.
CGGTCCGCTTAGGGTCGAGGGTCACGGAATACACGCCGCCGTCTTCGTCGCCGACAATGGCCGTGTTGTTACCGACCGCGACCGCAGGCCCCGCCGGACTGACACCGAGACGCCGTTGCCAGCGAATTTGCCCCGATTGCAGGTCGAATCCGACCGCTTGGCCGTTCGGCGAACCGCCGCTGCGCACGACCACGACGCCGAGGTTCAAGCCGGGGCGAAGCTGTGCCCGGTGGATCGGCTCGCCAATGGGCCGACCGGCCCCTTGCGAAATGATGCGTAGCCCGTTGGCGGGGTCCACCGCCGTGCGAAGCCGCAACAGTTGACCGCTCAAAATCACCCAGTAAGCGTCCTCCTCCGCCGAGACGACTTGGGAGCGAGCGACGCCTTCTTGCTCCGTGACGGGCTTCGGGCCGGGGAGCGTGAACAGCGGTTGATCGGCGTTGCCGATTTGGTTCACGCCGAGGGCCAGAAACGCCCCCGCGTCGGTGGCCACGACGAACCGCTCGCCGTCGGACACCCCAGGGAACCAGGACCATCCGGGGACAGGGACTTCGGCAGCACGCTCCGAACTTTCTGCCGCAACACCGGCACCGGCGGCGATAATCTCCTCCGGCTTCGGCAACGCAAACGCCCGCAACTTCATCGACGTGGGGCCGTCGGTTTGCGTCAGGATCACGTAGCGCGGGCCGTTCTCGTCAACGGGCGAAATCAGCACCGGCTCGCCGCGCAACGAATCGCGGGGGTGGTCCGTAATCAGCACCCGAACGCAACGGGGTTGAATCCGCTTGCCGTCGTCATCTTCACGACCCAACTCGAAGAGAAACACACGCTTCGTATCACCGGCAACCACCAACAGGTTTGACCCCGGTTTATTCGTCGGCATCATCGCCAAGCCCGCGCCGATCGGCTGGCGGATGGCCAAATCCCCAATGCGTAACCCCGACGCGGTTTCAAACTCGGCGATGGTTCCGAACGGATCGCTCAGCGCTTGATAAACCCGCCCGCCGACCACGAGGGGCCGCCCGAACGGCGCGGCTTCGAGACGTTGATACCAGATCGGTTCCCCGGTCCGGGCGATGCGGGCCGTTAGCCCCGGTTGCCCGCCAATGTCCCCGGCGACCAGCACCCAATCTTGGTCGCCGATTGT
>JANLRE010000714.1:0-3827 GCA_031368205.1 Fimbriiglobus sp.
GTCGGCGGTTGGATGGTGCGGGATGCGCGTGATCTGGTTGCACAAAACGCCACGCAAATCGAAACCGACTTTGCCCACCATGTGAATCAGAAGCTGACGGGTTACTACCCGACCGGGCTTCAACTCGTGGGTCCGCGCGACCGGCTTTTCCTCGACCCGTCGGCCACGATCGACCCGTTCGTTGTGATTGATACAACCGACGGCCCGGTTTTTATCGACTCGCATGTGATGATTGAAGCCTTTACGCGAATTGCTGGACCGTGCTTTGTTGGAGCAGGAACGCGATTGCAACAAGCGACGTTGCGTGAAGGTTGTTCGGTGGGGACGCGGTGTCAAATCCGTGGCGTGGTTGCCAATTGCATCGTGCAAAGTTTCGCCGAAGTGCGGGGTGCGGGGTCGCTGGACGAATGCTTCCTGGGTGAACACGCCCACATTGGTGCTGGGGTCCATGTCCCTGCCGGGTGTGTGATTGGCGATCACACCCGGATCGAAACGGCTGCATTGCTGGACGAGTACACCACGACCGGCATCGGTTCACACCTGCACGCCACTGGCCGCACGCTGCCCCGAGTTGTGCCAGCGTTTCACACCGTGAACCGCTCCGGTCAAATCGAACCGCACGACCCGCGAACCGCACGCAGCACCCGTTATCAAATGAGTGAAGCTCAGGAACAACTGTATCGTGCGGTCGCAAATCAAAACACCATTCAACCCCGGATCAGCCGGGCGGCGTGATGTCGATGACCGCCTGCTCTTTCTCTTCGAGAGACGTTTCCGCTTCTTCGACGGGTAGTTCGGCCTTCATTCGCAAGTACGCGATGTAGCCGATTAAGCCGACGCACCACTCGATGAGTCGCAACGCCAGCCGGCCCGCCAAGCCAACGGGTTCCCCAAGCGGGCCACGGATCAGCACGTACAGTCCGCCGAACGTGAGTTCCCCACCGCCGAGGCCGCCCGGTACCGGGATCAAGGCTTGCACGATGAAGCCGATCGGCGCGATGACGAAGTGTTCGGGGAGCGTGCCCAGCAATTCCGGATCGGCGGGCGGGAAAACCTGGACGGCGAAGTGGTACGAAAACATCATGCCGGTGTGGGCGAGCGCGGACAATCCAATGGTTGCCAGCACCGTCAGCGGTCGCTGCCGGTATTGCCACGCGGCGTACCACAACTCGGCTAACGTCCCGCCGATTTTCCGCACGGCTTTCAATCGCTCGCCAAACCGATCCGCCCGTTTCTGTGGTAACAACCCTAGCGAAGTGTAAGTCGCCGCCGCGATGGTCGCCAACCCGACACAGACCGAGATGATCACTTGCAGCGTCCGGTTGGCCGCGATTCGTTCGTCGCCACTGGCCCAGTACGACCCGCCGATGGCCGCCGCAAACAGGATCAGCCCGAACAGCCCGACCATTCGATCGGCGATGACGGTCGCCACCGCCGCCGCTTTGCGATTCGGTTGGCCCTGGGCGATGAAGTACGCCTTCACAATGTCGCCACCAACCGAACCCGGCAGAAACGTGTTGTAAAACGTGCCGACTAACCCCAGCCGCACGGCGTTCATCAACGCGAACGGCAGGTCCAACGCCCGAACCAAAATGTACCAACGGAAATATTGCACCCCGATCACAAACATGACCGTGATCGCCGCGTAGACGAACGGCATCACTTGCGGATCGTTACGAAACAGATTGTTCAACGAGGTCCAGTTCGACCCCACGACAAACGCCAGCAAGCCGACCCCGAGGACGTACTTCAGCAACCCCTTCCACCAACCGCCAGACTTTTTCACGGTCAAACCCCGCTCGAAGAAATTCGCACAAGGGGACATTGTCCGGATGTCTAGCGGAGAGTCAATCGGAGCCGTGAACCGGCTTGCTCGGTCGCGTGACGGCCATCCGACGAGCCGTCAGCCGCTTCGCCACGCCGATCATGGGCCGTTCGATGAGTCGGTACGTGACCCAGGAAATGGCAAACGTCACGACGAAGCCAAAATCGCAAGCTGGTGAAGAATCATACTTTCCCAGAATCAGACATCATCAGGCATCATGCTCACTATCGGTCTGCGAATGTCTATGTGATTCGGTTTCCTGATGTGGGATTGAGAGGATCATTGCGATGGCTGGAAGGAAGTAATGAGAAAAGGTGCGATGAAGTAATAAGAGAACGCCACAGTAACCCAGGGCAACGACGACGGCTAAGTGACTTCCACGCATTCGTCTAGAGTAGACAATTGCCATCACAAATACGATGACAATTAGGAGCGATACATCGGCAGAATGCGAGAAAAGACCATCTACCAATGGACGAAGGGAAAAGCGACCCGCCAGTTGGTCCGTGTTGAAAGCAGTTAACGAAAGTAGGGTGACTCGAAAAAATTCCCCCGCATTCCAGAGAACAAACGGGCAGATAATTATCGCGCAGGTGATCAGAGCGACCCCTGTCAGCCGTAAAGCCTTCACAAAGCTGAACTCTCGGATCCAAAATGGCAGAATGAAAAGTCCGAACACACCGAACGTCTGATTCACTGCTACTGCTACTCCAAGGATTACAGCCTGTGACGTTCCATTAAAGGACGTCAAGGACCGGCAGAAGAGAACTGCAAGTAAGATACTGATTGGGTATTGCGTCTCTGCACTATAGTATGTCCAGATTGGGAACAACATGAGTAAAGGTAGGGCTAACCGGGCAGCAACGTTGTATGTTTTCGACGACGTATTTTCCCCGAAGCAGACTGTAACATAGACGGTTGCAATTTCGGCTACCAGGTTCATGATCCGGTAGTCGAACCCGAGAAGTTTTGGCAGTGTGTAAAGGAGGAATGTGCCCGGCCAATACGGCATCGCTGGACTTGGCTCATCAATGTAAGGAAACTTTCCGTCTAGTAACAGGTCTTGAGACCGATCGATGGCCGATAACATATCGCCACCGATGTCTGCGAACGGATGGCACGCATAGGCATAGGCTCTCGTGAGAATTATCAGGCTTACGAACCCGACCACCTCTATCCGCGAGTCGCCTTTGAACCGCAACGATGCGACAGTGAACATTAACCATACTGCTAGCCACGCCAAGGCTACCCAGGGTGCCGGCGAAACAGGAATGGATTGAATGTATCCTGATAGCAACCGACTCTGCAAGCTGGCAAACAGGAAGCCACCCGCCAGGATAAAAAAGCCAAAACGGGGCCAACGATAGGAGCAATAACTCCGCAGATGACTTTTAGGTGGGAACAAACTTCTTACACGAGTTGCCACAAATAGTGTCGCGTACTCCAGCAAAATTACGAATAGAAGTGATGATACAAATATCCCGAGCGTCAGCTTTGTCTGGCTATCATTTTTGATTTCAAAGAGGGCGGGAATCTTCAACACTTGTCGAACTTCTATGAATTTTTGCACCGATAAGACAAGTGCTAAAGTCACGACTAGGCTAATTCGATACCAAGTCCATTCCGGCAATGTTAGTTTAAATAAATCTGTAGAAGATGGGATTTTTTTGGACAATGTATTGGACATCACATTCTCTTATGTATTACTTAGTCCGAGATCGAACAGGAATCCGCAACGTTCACGCCAGGATTTCCGTCACGACTTTGCCGTGAACATCCGTCAAGCGGTAGTCGCGGCCTTGGAAGCGGTACGTGAGTTTGGTGTGATCGAGGCCGAGTTGGTGCAAAATCGTGGCTTGCAGGTCGTGGACGTGGACGGGGTTCTCCGTGACATTGTACCCGATCTCGTCGGTCGCACCGTGGATGAGTCCGGGCTTGATCCCGCCGCCCGCCAGCCACATCGTGTAGGCGTCAATGTGGTGGTCGCGGCCAACGGTTTCGC
>JANLRE010000775.1:0-7478 GCA_031368205.1 Fimbriiglobus sp.
GTCCGAGAACGATTTTGTTTGTGTTGATTGCGACCGGAGGATTCGTTTTGGCGATGACTTTTGGAAATTCCGAAAACTTGTATCGCGCCTGAAGAACCGGGCCTTCGTCACTTAACCATTCCGACAGTTCCGCGTCGGCGAGAACTTCGTCCACCGTTTTGGCGACGCCGTTGACCAGGACCTTTTTTTGGACGAGCCGCACGCCGTGACTGTAATCCACGTACCAATTTACATGCACGATCGTGAGCGGTTGAATCGGCGTGCCGTCGAGTTTGTGCCAGCCGTAAATCGCCACGCGGTTGGGCTTCTCACCGACTCTGTTGGAAATCACGATGTCTTTCTTGACCCCCGCGACGAGTTCGCCCAACTTGCGGCCCTCGCGTTGGCGTTCGATGATCTCGTGGTGTGCGAGAAATGTCAGCGGGGATTCGCGGTCTTTCGTCAACGGTTTCGGTTCCAGTTTCACCGTTGCGGCCTGATACACGTCATCGACAATCTTCCGCGTCGGGAGAGCGCAACCGAACACGTCTGCAATCCGGGCTGCCGTCATCGGCGTCATCGGCACGCGCACGAAATCGGTGTCACTGCCGATCGCCAGGTAGTCGGGCATCACCTCAATTGTTGCGGTGTGTTCCTTGCCCTTCGCGTCCTTTCCCGTAACGGTCAACTTCTGAAACGTGCGGAGAAAGTCGGGGAAGTTGCCGCGACCAATCTCTTTTGCGATCGCTTCTTCACGTTCAATCCGGTTCATCGTTTCGAGCGTGGCGAAGAAAGCTTTTCCACCCACAGCATCAACGGGTCGTTTGGGAATACCCGGCGCGGGCTGCACCCATTGCGAATAAGCACGCGGCCCGCCGAAAGTTCCCCATGCCGGTTTTGGCCAGTCGTCGGTCAGACCACGCAGGAGACCGTTCATCTCGCCGACGAGGGCCGTGTGTAGGATCCGATTGCCGGGATTCGTGTGAACATGCAACGCGATTCGTCCATCCAATGCGGTGCGGTTCACGAAGTCGCCGGTCGTCGTTTCGGTCAACTCGATGTCTTGACTGAAGCGAGTACGCATTCGCTCCGTGGCGCGGAACGTTCCGCCGTCGGCACTGACGGCCAGTTTGCCATTGAGTTTCACAGCACGATCATCGTAGGCGATCACGATCAATCGCCGGGAGCGATCCGCCTTCAGCCACGTCACGAATTTGTCGCCGTGCTTGTCAGTATCGCTGTAACTGTAGTTCGCGTCCAAGAAGACGATCCGTTCGACCTCGGCAGGTATGGATTCAGTCGCAGCAAGATAGCCGAACAAAAAACTACCACCGCCACTGTGACATGCCAGTGTCATTCGCACTGCTCCCTCGGGTAGCCAACCGCGCACGGTCTCGACCACCTTGCGAATCCGAGCCGGTCCGTCGGTGTACCTCCGCTTCCACGCCGGCCAACTCAAGCCTTCGGCTTCCGTACAGGCCAGCACAATGTTCTCGTTCGGTGTGATCGACCGCAGCTTGCGAACCTGGGCCGCGACATGCTGGATGTCGAAGTGCCAATCGAGTCCCGCCACCGAAGTGCAGCCGAGTGTCTGCTCAATCGTGTTGCCATTGGGCGTGGAAAAGATCACAAGTCGCGTGGGCGCCTTCGGATCGAAGTTGCCCGCAACATTTGCCACCACGCGCACGCCATCGCTGACCCACTGTTCACGAACCTGTTCGTCGAACCACGCACTCGTGCGAAAGCCGGGAAGTTCGGCTGCAACAGCGGGCACAGCTACTCCGGAGCACACGAGAATCAATACCGCACGTAACATGATTGGACACCTCGAAATGACAAAACAAGACAAACCTACCAAACGAGCAGGTGAGGATTGATAGCCGACTCGTGAAACCTCGGAGGCTTGCGATTCGACCGTGGTGATGAGTCACCTGACATACGAAAACAGGGCAGGCGAAAGCCCTGCCCTGTTTTCGTATGTCACATTATTACAGCCTATTTCTTCGCGCCGTTGGCGTTGGCTTTGAGCATGTCGGGGTGCATGTTGGCTTTGGCGAGTTCGACGAGCTTGTCGAAGGTCGCGGGGTCGTGGATCGCAATTTCGGAGAGTGCTTTGCGGTCCAGAATACAGAAGGCGCGTTGCAGGCCGTTGATGAATTCGCTGTACCGCAGTCCGCGCATCCGGCAGGCGGCGTTGATGCGGATGATCCAGAGTCTACGGAATTGACGCTTCTTCGCTTTGCGGTCCCGGAACGCAAAGGCGCGAGCGCGAATGAGCGTGACAATGGCTTGTCGGAACAAGTTGTGCCGACTGAGCCGGAAGCCCTTCGTCAGCTTCCGAGTGCGTTTCCGACGAGCCGCTAACGTCTTACCACTACCAGCGCGGACCATGATTGTACCCTAAAAAATTCGGTGAATGTAAGTGCTGATGAACCAAGAGTGTTTTTGACCCGGCTTAGTACTCGCCCATTGCGATGAGATACTTCTTGACCGTGGCGCCCGTCACCACCCCCATGCGGCGCAGTTGACGCCGACGTTTGGGGGTGAAGTGGGCGTTCAAGTGCCGCTTACCAGGAATGCCGTGCTTGAGCTTGCCACTCGCCGTGCGCTTCAGCCGCTTCTTAATGCTCTTGTTCGTCTTGTTCTTCTTGGCCATCACATACCTCACGAGTTCACGCGAACTCACGATGAGTTCACGGAGGGGGTAAATCAAGGGGGAGAAAGTTGCGATGAGATTCATCGCAACGGCTCACTTAGTTCCCCGACCCCGAAATTAGGGGACACGGACCGTGTCAGAATTACTGATTGTAGAACGAGCGGCCAAAGGGGGAAAGGGGAAATGCCGAAGCCACGAATTAAACTCAATCGACTGCGGAATTTCGCTTGACACTCCCTTGGAAAAGTGCGACGGATGATGGTAGGAATTGCGTTGGCGGTATCACTCGACTCGCCCCGCCATGCGGCAACCCGTAGTAAACGCCCGCCCTTTGGGCAGTAGGAGACAACACCCATGCGGCACTTCTCGTGCGACCTCTGTGGCAAAGACCTCACCCCCGGCGAAGATGCCCGATTTGTCCTCCGCATGGAAGTTTATCCCGCCTCGGAGTCCGCTGAATTAACGGAAGCGGACCTCGACCAGGATCACGTCGAGACGATGGCCGAGATGCTTCAAGAATTAGAAGATTCCGGCGAACACGCGGTCTACGTGCCGACGACCCAAAAGCTTCAGTACGACCTGTGCGGAAGCTGTCACAACAAGTTCGTCGCGGACCCGTTGGGGCGAGAGGCCAAGCCCAAATTGCAATTCAGTAAGAACTGAATGCCACGCCGACTTGCCTTCCGCCGGTATGATGGGTGAGATGACATCGCTGACCGGAGGCACTGCGTGATGCGCACCGTGAGTTTGTTTCTGATTACGAATGGGCTACTCGGAACGGTCAGTCCGGCGGCGTTCGCACAGGGTTTTCAGCAGTCGGCACCCATACCGCCCGTGATGCCACGTCCGGCGATCTTCGTGCGGCCAATCCCGTATGTTCCGTATGGATTCAACGGCGGCTTCGCGGGAGGCTTTTACAGCGGGCGGTTCGGGCCGACGTGGGTGGGCAATTTCGGACCGGCGTATCCGTACTCCAATTGGTCGCCTTATCTCGTGACAAATCCGCAACCCACATTCTCAACACTGGATCGCCCGCAACTGGTCGGGGCAGGCGGTGGTACCGCCGCGATCGTGCCGCAAGTTCCGGCTGAACTCACGATCGAGTTCCCCGCGACTCCGGAAGTCGTTGTGACGGGCGGCACGGTTTCGGGAGAAGGCACGACCCGCACGGTTACCTCGAAGGCGATCCGCAGCGGTGACACCGCGACGTTCGGCATCACAGCAAAGTGGACCCTCGACGGACAGCATTTCGAGTGGAAGCGAACGATGAGTCTCGGCAGTGGCGAACGAACTCGGCTGGTCATACTGCGTGGCGTCCCAGTTCAGAAATAGCATACCTCTAGCGGTCCCCCGATGCCGATCCTGCTGATCTTGTTCATCACCTCGTCCTGTCTCCCGCTGCCCTGGCCGGACCGTCCGTTCGGGTTGACGGCCGGCCAATCGACGGTCCTCACGTTCGTCACGATGGCGATTCCGATTCTGGTGTCGATGCGCCTGAGCCACTGGGTGGTGCGAACGCTGCGCCGCGACCCGGATCAACGCCCGAGGGTGGTGGCACGGTACGCGAAAGTTCGCCGAACGATGATTCTAGTAAACCTCGGTGCCGCGATCCTCTGTGTGTTGGGTTGGGGTTGGGGCGCGACCGTTTGGGAGACGTTCAAGACCGCGCGACCGTCCGGGCAAGTCGTCTTGTTCCCCGGTGCGGAGTTGCTCGTGCCGTTGCCGTACTTCCTGACGATTTTCTTGAACTGGCTTATCTACCACGGTGCCGAGCGGGCATTGCATCAATCGTCCTACGCGGTACGGGAAGGGCGAAAGTCGCCGGTGTTTTGGTCCGTGTTCGCGTTCTTCGGCTTTCACCTGCGGCAATTTTTGTTGATGATCGCGCTGCCAGTGGGCATGTGCGTCGTGCAACAAAGCCTCGCACGGGTCGCCCCCGAGTGGTCGAACTCGGTGTGGATGCAATTCGGTTCGGTGGGCTTTGGAATCCTACTGTTCATGCTGTTACCGCTCGCGGTCCCGCCGCTATTAGGACTGAAGCCACTGCCCGACGGATACATCCGCCAGCGGCTCGAAGCCACAGCGGCGCGGTCGCGGATTCGGTTCACGGACATTCTCGTGTGGCACACGCAAGGCGCGATGGCGAACGCAATGGTCATCGGTGTCGTCCCGTGGGCGCGGTACGTGATCTTCACGGACCGGCTGTTGGAGACGATGCCTTACGACGAACTCGATGCCGTGTTCGGCCACGAAGCCGGCCACGTTCGGCACCGGCACATTCCGTACTACGCGGCGTTCATCGTGCTGAGCGCGAGTCTGGGCACCGCCGTTTTCGCACTCCTGGAACAAGCCCGCACCAATGCCCAGTGGGTGATCCCGAGCGCGTGGCAACAGTGGCTTTCCGTGCTGCCACTCGTGGGAATGGGCGCGTACCTGTTCGTGGTGTTCGGGTTGCTTTCGCGCCGATGCGAACGGCAGGCGGACATTTATGGGTGCCGCGCCGGTTCGTGTGCGAACCCGAATTGCTACGCCCACGACGAAGACACCGTCATCGTGCCCAACGGCCAAGCGCTGTGCCGGACGGGAATCAACGCCATGATCCGCGCACTCGATCGCGTCGCCGATCTGCACGGTCTCGACTCGCCTAATAGCGGCCAACGTGGGAAGCTGCTGCCACGAGTGTGGTCGTGGGTCCGCGCCTGGCAACACGGGCCGATGAGTAGCCGAATTGAATTTCTACAACGGGTGATCGAAGACCCCACCCTCGGTGACCGAACCGATCGCCGCGTGGGGCGGTTCCGAATCCTGCTGGCAGTTGCGCTCGTGACCAGCATCCTGGCGCTAGGCACCTACATCGGCTGGAGCGAATTGTGGAAAATGATGTGATGGGTTACAAGAAGAAATTTTGACAGGATTAACAGGATTCAAATCCGATCTTCAATCCTGTTAAATCCTGTCTAAAAAAGTCTGGTCAGAGTCATTAAGCCAAGTCGAACAACAGCACCTCGCCGAGTTCGACGCCCGTCAGTTCAATCTTCGCTTCGTCTTCGATTGCGAGCGCGTCACCGGCATTCAGCGTGTGCCCGTTCACGGTCACGGCGCCGGTTGCCACGTGCAGCCACCCGCCGCGTTTGGCCGCGAAGTCGTAGGCGAGTTTGTCCCCGGCCCCGAGCTTGGTCACGGAGATGGTGGCGTCTTGGTGAATCACTATCGACCCGTCCCGGCCATCGCGTGACAGTGCTGTTTGCCAACGTCCTTGCTTGTCCGCATCGGTGAACAACTTCTGGGCGTAGCTCGGCTTCAGGTTCCGTTGTTCGGGGAAGATCCACATTTGCAGTAGGTGAACCGGCTCTGTACGGGACGGGTTGGCCTCGCTGTGCATCACGCCCGTTCCGGCGGACATGAATTGCCATTCACCGGCCCGAATCACGGACCCGTTTCCCATGCTGTCCTGGTGTTCCAGCGACCCACTCAGCACGTAAGTAAAAATCTCCATGTCCCGGTGCGGGTGAGACCCAAACTGACCGCCGCCCGCAATGCGGTCGTCGTTAATCACCCGCAGCGTGCGGAAGTGCGTGTGCTTCGGGTCGTGATAGTCCCCGAACGAAAACGTGTGCTTGCTGTCCAGCCACCCGAAGTTCGTGACCCCGCGATCGGTGGCCTTACGAATCGTGAGCATGAATCGATTCTCCTCGTGGTTTCGATACCAGAAGATACCCGATCACGTGGCCAAGCTTACACCATCACGGTAACGAACCGCCGTCACGCTTTCTTGGCCATCACCACCCGCCACCGATTGCCGAGATCCTTCATCGACTTCACGTCCGTGAACTCGGACCGGGCTTCAAACAGCGCCCGCACTGCCGGTTCTTGCGTCCAGCCGATTTCGACCATCACCCGCCCGCCCGGAACCAGATACTTCGCCGCGTCCGTCGTGATCCGCCGGTAAAACGCCAAGCCATCCGGGCCGCCGTCGAGAGCGATCCGGGGTTCGTGGTCGCGCACATCGGGGGCGAGTTCGCTGATTTCCGTGGGGGTGACGTAAGGCGGGTTGCTGACGATCAAATCAAAGGTGCTACCGGCTGTTAACGGGTTGAAGAGATCACCGACGACGAAGTTCATCCGCGCCGTAACGCCGTGCTTCACGGCGTTACGCTTCGCAACCTCCAATGCGTCCGGCGACACATCCACCGCCGTGACGATTGCGGTTTTGCACTGGTGCGCCAAACTCACTGCGATGCACCCCGACCCGGTACCGAGGTCCAGGATTCGCGGCGCGTGTTGTCCTTTCAAAACATCGAGTGCTTGCATCACCAACTGTTCGGTATCCGGGCGCGGAATCAGCACCGCCGGGGTGACATCAAACGACAGCAAATAGAACTCGCGTTGCCCCGTCAGGTACGCGACCGGCCAGCCATCAACACGGCGTTTAATCAGGTCTTTGAACTGTGTCCGTTCATGTTCCGTCGGCTCGTCGTCGTAGCGGGCAATCACGTCAATGGGCTTGCAATCCATCACGTGACCGAGCAAAATCCGGGCTTCTTTCTGCGGGAATTCAATGCCCTTGTTCGCCAAAAACGTCGTCGTCCAATTCACCAGCGCCCGGACGGTCCAGACCGTCGGGGTCGTCAAGGGTTGGTTTGCAGCAGACATGAGCCATCCGTGGTAAATGCAACGCGGTCACCAGCAATTAGTGTAGCCGGACGCCCAAGTTCAGTGCAGGCGAGTTGGCGAATCAAGAAGCCCTGCGGGTCTGGCACAATTTGTTTGCCACTCCGTCTGTAACAGGTTTTCGGCCCTGAAAGGCACGTTCTGTCAGCCCAGGGCGATGCCCTGGGTGCCC
>JANLRE010000792.1:0-2358 GCA_031368205.1 Fimbriiglobus sp.
CGGTCCCTGGGGATCGTTCGCCCCGAGGCCGGTTGCGATGGCCACGCTATCGAAGAGTTGCTCGGCGGTTAACCCGCGCACCGGATGGCGGGAGTAAAGTTCCCCCGTCACGGACTTGCCGCCGCCACTGGTCAACTGATATGCTCGCGTCGAGACGATCGTTTCGAGCAAGAACTTCAGGTTAAATCCACTGGCAACAAACGAGCGGGCCAGTTCGTCCAATACCTCGGCGTGGTGGGCTATGGTCTCCTGGCTGCCGACCATCTCGTCGATCGGTTCGACCAACCCTTTGCCGAAGAAGTAGGCCCACACCCGGTTCACCGTGGCTTTGGCGAAGTACGGGTTTTCAGCCCCGGTCACCCAGTCTGCAAGTGCTTTGCGAGGGGAGTTCGTAGTCATACGCTCAGGTTTTCCGCCGTCCGGGAAAGTCGCCGGAGCTTGGCGGTTGGTGCCGGGAATGGCAATCTCCCACACGTTCAATTTTTCGGCTTCGGGCATTCGCAACCCATCGCCCTGGTCCCGGCCTTTCATCCCGCCGAAGAACGCCGCGAAGCTCCAAAACTGGTCGCGCTTCCACTCCGCGAACGGGTGGTCGTGGCATTGCGCGCACTCCAAACGAATCCCCAAGAATACACGCGCCGTTGCCGACGCTAGGTTCTCCGCTTTCGTTTCCTTGGCCATGTAGAACGCGATCGGTGTGATCTTGGCGTTGGCATTCTGCCCGTAAACTGACTGCATCGAATCTTGCCCGACGGCTGTTGTGAGAAGCTCCCTTACCATCGCATCGTAGTGGACGTTTTCGTCGAACTGTTTACGGAGCCAAGCCTCGAAGCCCGGCACCATGAACATCGTTTGGAAATTGCTGTTCGCCTCGGGCATCAACAGGGTGCGCCAGACCGTCGTGAAATGCTGAGTGTAAGTGGGACGTTCGAGCAGTTCCGCGATCAACCGACGGCGTTTGTCCTCCTGCCGATCCGCTAGGAAGGTGCGAACTTCGGCCACACTCGGGATCCGCCCCGCAAGGTCCAGGTAGACCCGCCGCAAGAACTCCGCGTCGTCTGCTTTGGCCGCCGGTTGAATCCCCTTCGCCACCCACGCGGATTTCAACAGGCGATCAACCCGCCCCGCCGTTGCCGTGGCTTCACTTGATGGCGCCGTGCGCGGGTTTGCCGCAATCCCGCTTCCCGGAAGTGCCAAAACACCTACCGTCATAATCCAAACAACGCTACGGGCCATACGTCCCCCTCGTCAAGAATCCCAGCAAGTTGGGTCAGGAGCGACCGCCATAATCTTTCGTATGCTCACTATGATAACGCCGGGCACGTCGTTCCGTTTCAAGTTTTCCGGCGACCGCACCCCACCATCAGAACCCGGTTCAAGCGCGGACGCAAGCGCGAACCGCTTTGGTGAAATTAGCGTGGGAATTGAATGTGGACCGTGACACGAATGGATAAGATGTGATGAGAGGGATATGATCCCTCACTAAACTCTGATTGTAGAATCAACAACTCCATTAGGAACTTGACCCATGCCGACTGCGAACCCTGTGATGAACCCGGACGTTTACCGCCGGGAATTGTCGGACAGCCCGACCGCAAGTGCGATGTCGATGCACGGAACCGTCATTAAGACGGCATTCTTGATGTCGCTCCTCCTGGTTACGGCGGGGTACACGTGGTACCTGTCGTTGGACGAAGCCAACACCTTGATGATGCGCGGCGCAATCCTAATCGGTGCGATCGGCGGGCTTGTGATGGCGCTCGTCACCAGTTTCTTCCCGAAGGCTTCGCCGTTCACCTCGCCCGTTTATGCCGCCTTTGAAGGGATGTTCTTGGGTGGCATTTCGGTCATCTTCGAGGCCCGCTTTCCGGGTATCGTCATCCAAGCGGTCGGACTGAGCGTTGCCATGTTGACGATGATGCTCTTCCTGTACGGCACCGGCGTCATCCGTGCGACCGAGAAGTTCAAGATGGGGATTATGGCCGCCACGGGCGCGATTTTCCTGGTCTACATGGCGAGCATGTTGCTGTCGTTCTTCGGCGTCCGCGTCCCGTTCATCCATGAATCGGGCTTGTTCGGCATCGGTTTCTCCGTGGTGGTGGTCGTCATCGCCGCTCTGAACCTGATCCTCGACTTCGACTTCATCGAACAAGGCGTCCGGTCACGGGCGCCCAAGTACATGGAGTGGTACGGCGGCTTCAGTTTGCTTGTCACTCTGGTGTGGATGTACCTCGAAATCTTGCGGTTGCTGTCCAAGTTACGCAACTCGAATGATTGACCGGGTTGGTTAGAGCATTTTCGATATCATTCGAGCGGGTTTTGTTAGCCCGACGCGCCAGCGAGGGGTCCGGTCGGGAC
>JANLRE010000795.1:0-7383 GCA_031368205.1 Fimbriiglobus sp.
GAACGACCCTTTCAGGGCCGAAAACCCGTTCCAGAACGAGTGCCAGAAAACTTTGCCAAACCCTTTCGGATTTATTCGTCTGATTCGTGGTGATCGCTTTCGTCCCAATCACCGTGGGAAATTGCCGGGGAGCACATTTGGGCTGCTTCCTGTGGAGGGGAAGGGTAGCGTTGAGGAACGCGGTGTGTTAGGCGATTGCTTCTCATCCGGAATGCTGGAAGGCGGCAGCGTCAAGGCTTGGGAACGAAGTCGTTCGGCATCCCCGATGAGTTCGCCTTCATTCACGGGTCGAGCCGGCTGCATCACGATCGGGATACGCCGGACATCCTCAATTCGCATCGGCCACAGCACTTCAGCGATCAAATCAATCGGCGGATACTGGTACCATTTGGCTTTCAAGTTGACCCGTTCGTTGACAGGTTCATACCCCGGCGCCAAGGCCGTGACGTTGTAGTAGCCGGCGTACTCCCACTTGGAATCGACCGGGGCCACGCCCAACGGCTTGCCATCGACGTAGATTTGCGTGCCGGGGACACTGCTTTCGACAACGAAGCGCCGATCGACGCACCCGACAAGCAACGTCAGGCTGAAAGCGGCTCCAATTATGCCAATTCGTGCCGAGACCATCCAAACTCCCACTCATTGGCCGCGTAGATGCTATGCTAAACTTCCGTTGGGGGGGAATAACCGTGACCATACTGCCCGTCAAGGCGGTTTCTGGATCAAACCAGTTGGTCCAACGGTGCCTTCCGACCGAATTTTCGTCTACAATGATTCGATACTAACGTTATCCTGATTCACCCGGTGGCGCCGTCTGTGAACATCCGGTATGCCAACCTAACAGATGTCGGCGTCAAGCGCAGCCACAACCAGGACGCTTGCGCGAGCCAACCTGCCAGCGACGACAGCCACTGGCAATCTGAGGGCCACGTCTTCATCGTCGCGGATGGCATGGGTGGCCATGCCGTCGGCGAAAAAGCCAGCGCCAAAGCCGTCAGCGACGTTCCCTTAACGTACCTCAAGCACGTCAAGCAAGAGGGCGTGCCTACCGCCATCCGACGAGCCTTTCAAGAAGCCAACGCTTCGATCTTCCAAATTGGCCAAAACAACCCCGAGTTCAAAGGACTTGGCACAACGGGAACCGCCCTGTTTTTGCGGCCCGAAGGTGCCTGGGTCGGCCACGTGGGCGACAGTCGCGCGTACCGCATTCGTGGCAATCGTGTCCAGCAACTCACGTTCGATCACTCTTGGGTCTGGGAAGTCGCGCGGCGGCAGGGGATTGATCCGGACGAACTGGGCGACTTCAAACGCAACGTGATTATCCGTTCGCTGGGGCCGGATGTCGAAGTGGAGGTGGACGTTGAAGGACCGCACCCCCTGGAACCCGGTGATTCCTTTTTGCTGTGCAGCGACGGGCTGACCAACGAGGTCACCGCCGACGAAATTGGGGCGGTTGTTGGGGCCTTTTCCCCGGAAGAGGCGTGTCAGTATTTAGTCGATCTGGCCAACATTCGTGGTGGCCGGGATAACGTCACTTGCTTGATTGTTCAGATTCCCAAAGGTTTGGGTGGCTTCCGGAGTCGTCGAACAACGGGTCTCGTCCGAATCCTGAAGCGAACCACCAA
Source organism: Fimbriiglobus sp. (assembly GCA_031368205.1). Lineage (GTDB taxonomy): Bacteria > Planctomycetota > Planctomycetia > Gemmatales > Gemmataceae > Fimbriiglobus. The sequence goes on from JANLRE010000795.1 coordinate 1,626, forward strand.
GAGGATTGATCGTTTTCTGCCGTGGCCATTCCTCGCGCTTGGTTTTGGGGCGATTGTTGCGACGGGGTCCGTTTGGCTCCAATCGGAGGGGTTCCGGAGTTTTGCCATTCCGGCGTTTCTGCTCGCCGCACTCCTGATCCTGGGCGGTCTCGTCGGACTCTATCTGCATTTGAAACGGAAGTCGGAACAGAGTGAAATGACAGTGGTCGAGGAACCTACTGAACTCCACCTTTACCGCGACTATTTGTTCGAGATTGGGCACCCGCTTGTGGACCGCTTTACGCAACTGGGACAGACGTTGAAGGAAATCTGTCGGGAACGCAAGGATCTCGTGATCGACTGGCCCGCTTTTGAACGGCACAACCGTGAAGCCGATGAGAAAGCCGCCAAATCAGATTGGCCCGAAGCCTTCAAAGCCCGCTTTCTGGCGGTGCAAATCTTGGCGTCTGCGTTCAACAAAAACCGCAACAAAGATGAAGTCTTCCAGCCGAGTTGGACGAAACCCAACAAAGACCTCGGCGAGTAAATCCAGTTCGTGCGATGTTCGCAATCGACGGCCGCAAAAAACTTCTCAATAATTCACAGAACAGCGCGAACCTCCGCTCCTGGAGTGTCGTCTGAGTTGTACCACACAGCCAAGGTTCAAGATGCGAACCTAAAACGTGGCGGCAAATTCCAGGAAAGATTGATTCCAATTGATCGAATACTGGGTATAAGATGTTGTAGCCGGGACCGAGGTTGTTTGCCGAGATCCCGGCATTGTTGTTTTTCTGGTAGCCTGTGTTACCCTAACCGCTTGTGTTTCTGATTGCCTGAACTTGTCGTTTCTTTCCGCGACGGGGTCGTTCGATCCCTCGCACTTTTTGTGTCGTCCGGAGGTGTCCCATGATCATCACGACCCTGAACAACCTGGTGTGCAAGACCGCGTCTGTCGGCTTTACGAAGCTGACGACCTCGGCCAATCGCATCGGTACGGGGTTGCCGATGGTCATCGGTACGCATTCGGCGACATTCCTGTCTCCGGGGTACATTCCCGTACCCCGACTTCCGGACCCTGAACAGGTTTCGGGATCACGGCAGGAGGTCACCGTCATGCCCTTGGTCACGATGAACTCCACCGGGATACCGACCAGTTGGGTCGGAAGTTTCTCTGGCACCAGTGCTTGCCATCATCCGTTACGGATGAACCCGCGAACACCACCGACGGCGGTGAGATCAGCGGGTGCAAGTCGGACCAGCTATCCGGGGTCTCCGGATCGAAGTTATCAGCTCAGCCGCGACTGCCAATCGCCTGACCGACGACTCGATTCAAAAGATCAGACTGCCAAACGGCTCAATGCCGCATGGCAACGGACAGCGACTCCGGCTGCGGAAGCCAAAAAGTGAGGTGACAGCCGGCTCGATTGCATCAACACGGTTTTTGTCTGATTCGTTGTTCCAGGACTGATCCCGGTTCACGACCCTCGACCACACGCTGTTGCGCAAAACTGCCGACTGTCTCCATCCAGAGACCAATCAACCTTGACCACTGTACTTGACTCAAATGGGCCTGACCCAAGGCCGTTCCGTTTTGTGGAACCGTATCGACCGGGGTGCAACTGACGCACCGGAACAGACGGGCAACTCGTTTGCCCAGTCGTTCCCGTCAGGCCCGTAATTCGATCCTGTGTTTCTCAATTCAGAACGAACCTCACGCCAGGCCAACTCTGCCGTTGTCGCCGCGGGTATTTTCTACCGGCTCAGCGTGTTGGTGTGTTCGCACCAACAGCACCGTGGACCCCCGCTCGGTTTGAGACGATTGTTCGACCCCCCTTTCATGACGATCCGGGGTGGGTGGACCGTCTCGCCGGTGTTTGCGACTCGGCAGCTTACAACTAATGGGACAGGATCGGGACAGGCTGACCGACCATGAGCTGGACTGAAATTACGATTCTCGTTGATAAGGCGAAGACCGGGGACCGGGACGCCTACGGTGAACTCGTGACCCGATTCCAAAGCAGCGTTTACGCGATGGCATTGGCACGGGTGCGCGAACCAAACGAAGCCCAAGAACTGGCCCAAGAAGTCTTCGTCCACGCGATGCGCAAGCTACCGCAACTGCGCGACGCTCGGTGCTTCGCCGGGTGGTTGCGGCGGATCACGGCGCGCATGGCGATCAACCGCTTGACCCGCAAGGGGCCGATGTTCGGCACCGATCCGGAGATTCTGAACGCCGTGGCCGGTGGCAGTAACGACCCGGCGGACAACCTCGAACTGAGCGAATCAAAGTCGCAACTGCACGACGCTTTGACGAAACTCAAGCCCGAGGACCGCGCGACGCTGGATGCGTTCTACCTCCGGAGCCGGAGCTTGAAGCAAATGGCCCGCGAGTTTGAAGCCCCCGTGGGCACGATCAAGCGTCGCCTGTTCGTGGCCCGTCAACGCTTGAAGAACGTCCTCGTCGAAGCCGGTTTCGGCAACGACGAGGCGGGCTTCGGCGAACCATCAGAAGACGTACCACGCAAACGCAACAAGCGGGAGCTAGTCACGGCGTAAACCAAAAAGTCCACGGACGATCGTCCGTGGACTTGTGTTTTTACTTCTCTTCGATCGCGTACAAATATTTTTCACCTCGCAAGAACAGCGTCTTACCTACGACTGCCGGGGAGGCGTCGGTTTTGTCGTTGAGCTTGTTCGCGGAAATGAGTTCCGGTTTATCGCCTGCTTTCATCACAATCGTCGTCCCGTCTCGATCGACGAAGTAGAGGCGTCCGGCGGCGGCGAGTGGCGATGCGTAGAAACTGGTCACGTTCGGGAGCCGTTCCGATTCCAGGATCGGCTTGCCGGTCTTGGCGTTCAGTATCGTCAGCATCGGGGTATTTGCCTGGGTGAAATAGAGCCGCCCATCCAGAAGCAATGCGGACGGAACGTAAGGTGTGCCCTTGCCGTACTTCCAGAGTTGCTTCGCGGAATCGGTCACGTCGCCAGTGCTGTCGAGTGAAACGGCAATCGCCGCGTAGCGCTGATAACCGCTCATGACATACGCCGTCCCGTTGGCCGCCAGTGGTGATGGGATCGCGTTCGTACTCATCCCGCCACATTGCCAGATGAGGCTGCCATCGGCGAGATTATAAGACCGCACGCGGGTGGTTCCGTTGACGATGACTTGCGTTTTGCCCGCGTGATCCACGATCAAGGGCGTGTTCCAACTGGTTCGTTCATCGCGCTTCACTTCCCATTTCGTTTCCCCCGTCGCGGCGTTCAACGCGATCAGTTTGGAATCAGCTTCTTGATCCCAGTTCAGAATCAACGTGTCACCGTGGATGACCGGGGTGACCGCTTCGCCCCAACCCAGGCGCGTCGTCATGCGGCTAATGTCGCGCTTCCAAAGTAGCTGTCCGTCGAGATCGTAGGCATAGATGCCGAACGACCCGAACGACACATACAATCGCTTGCCGTCGGTCGTCGGCGAACCCGCCGCGTAGGAGTGGGACGGGTGGTGGCCTTCGTGCGGCACCATTTCGGCGGCCACTTTTCGCCACTTCTGTTTCCCGGTGTTCTTGTCGAAGCTCATCACTTCAAACTTGTAGAAGTGCGTCGGCGGCGTGGTCTTGGCGTCGAACTTCGGATCGCGCTTCGGCAATTCGGCAGCGGTGGCAACTCGATCGGTCTTCGTCGCGCTCAGCACAAAAACTTGGTCGCCCCAGACAATCGGCGAGGCGCTGCCTCGCCCGGTGAGTTCGGCCTTCCATTTGATGTTAGTTGTGTCGCTCCAAGTCGTCGGCGGATTGGCACTACTCGGGGCGATACCATCCGAATTGGGTCCACGCCAAGTGGGCCAGTTGTCCGCCGCCGAGGCAAGAGTTGTTAGCAACAAACCGAGAGCAATCGTGAACAGCGGTCGCATGGTAGGTGTTCTCGTTGGTAACAAAGGAAGACATCATTTAACCACGGAAGGCACGGAAAGCACGGAAGGAAATCCAATTCCGATTTCATTTCCGTGGTTTCCGCGTATTCCGTGGTTAACACTTCTTGGTTACCTTCGGATGGGGTGAATGACCTGATCGGCGAAGCGTTCCATTTCTTCGAGTTGTGGGCTGCACTGCAACAACAACAAGTTCACACCCGCCGCTTCAAACGCCGCGACTTTGTCGATGACTTGTTGCGGCGTGCCGATCAAGCCTGCCCGCAGTCCGCGATTGCTGACCGAGTAATCTTCCAGGGAAACTTGTTGCTCCAGTTGCGTGCCGGACAGCCATTGCTGGTAGTTGTTGTAACCCGCCGCAGATTGCTTCACGTCCGTAATGCGGGCGAGTTCGGCGTTCGCTTCGGTCTCCGTGTTGCGAACGATCGAATAGGCCGCGATGCCGTATGTCATCGGTGGAAGCCCGAAGCGTTCGCGGCGTGTTGCCATGTCGGTGATTTTTTCGCGGATGCGGGACGGCGGGTCGCCGTGCATCACATAGGCATCGCACATCTTGGCAATCAGGTTCTTCGCGGCTTCCGACTCCCCGCCGGCGTAAATCGTCGGGCGGGGTTGTGTCAGTGGCTTCGGTTGAAGGATGGAATCCGTCACCCGATAGAACTTGCCTTCGTAGTTAAACCCGTCCCGTTTCCACAAATTGTCGAGCACGTCCAGCCATTCCTGCGTGCGGGCATAGCGGTCGTCGTGTTGCTCGAAATGGACGCCATATTTCGTGGCTTCGTCCTTCCACCAACTCGACACCACGTTCAACGACAGCCGCCCGCCGCCGCCGATGTGGTCGATGTTCGCCGTTTGCTTGGCGAGCAACGCCGGGTTGTGGAACGTCGGTCGCACCGCCACCATGTACTCCAGCCGATCGGTCACGGCAGTCAGTGCCGCCGCGGTACTCCAGGCATCGAGCGACGGGGCGGATTCGCCTTTGATGTCGTTCAGATTCAATTCCGCGATCAGGCTCAAGTCGTAGCCGATCTGTTCGCTACGCTGTGCCAACTTCTTCGTGTATTCCCATGTCGCGGCCATCTTCTCGTCGTCCACATTGCGTAGCCAGCCGCCGAACACCGGAAGCCAATAACCATATCGCATCAGAATACCTCTCACCACGAATAACACGAATCGAACGAATCAAGCCAAGACGATTAGCGACTATCAAACTACAAGCCACAAGCACGAAGCACGTTGGGTCAACGACCCACACTGCTTATTGGATTTTATTCGTCCGATTCGAGTTATTCGTGGTGATAAGTTCGGGTTAGATTGCGGCATCCCAATCGGCCATGTTGGCGAACTGCGGTTTCAATCGCTTCGGGCGATTCGGTTGCCACTCTGATTTCGCTTTCAGTTCCAGGAAGTCCACCAGCTTCGCAACCGGATCAAAGCCGATGACGTTGACGGCGTCGGCGACGAAGTTGGAGAGGGCGTTGATGTCGTAGTAGACCAGTTTCCCGTCGCGGTCATCGACCATGTACTCGATTCCCCCGACATCAATCCCAGCGGCGTGAACAATCTCCTCGCAGGCGTCGATGACTTCATCGGGTGGCGTGAAGGCTTCGACCTTCAGCCCGGTTTTCGGCGTGTCAACCGCACAGGCGGAGCGTTGCAGTTCAACGCCATCGCTACGTTGGCAAATGTCGGCGGGGCACAAGTTGAACGTCTCACCCGTGGTGTACACCTTAATTGCGTACAGAAATTTCCCGCCCAGCATCTCAACTCTAGTGACGTAACCACCACGAGCGGGAACGTATTCCTGAACCAGTGCCGTGTGATCGACGCCGAAGTCGAGCCGATCTTCGGACG
>JANLRE010000809.1:0-1556 GCA_031368205.1 Fimbriiglobus sp.
CGTGACGGTGTGCGATAAGTGGGGCGTGTCCGGGGATTACCACGAGTATGCGTTCGGTCCTGCCGTCGATAAACAGGGGAACTTCTTCATCACGCTCAACGTCGGCTTCGGCGGCGGGCACCAAGCGAAGGCGGCGTGGCGCGGGTGGTGCGTGAAGGTGTCGCCGAACGGCGACATGGAACCGTGGGCGTATGGTTTGCGGTCTCCTAACGGCATCAACTTCAGCCCGGACGGCGAGTTGTTTTACGCAGACAATCAGGGCGAATGGGTGGCAACGAACAAGCTACACCACTTGAAGAAGGGCAAATTCTACGGCCACCAAGCGTCGCTGAAGTGGGTCAAGGATTCGCCGTTCGCCGGGCTGGTGAAGGACACCGTCAGTAGTGGCATGTGGTACGACGGCACCAACCCCCGCAACCCGACCGGGCCGAAAGTGTTCCCCGCCGTCGATCCGCCCGCCGTCTGGTTCCCGTATGGCCGCATGGGGCAATCGGTCAGCGAGCCGATTTGGGACACCACTGGCGGGAAGTTCGGGCCGTTCGCGGGGCAATGTTTCGTCGGCGATCAAACGCGGTCGATGGTGATGCGGGTGGCGATGGAGAAAGTGAACGGTGTGTATCAAGGGGCCTGCTTCCCGTTCCGCAGCGGGCTGCAATGCGGCGTCAACCGATTGACGTTCGGGCCGGACGGCAGCTTGTACGTCGGGCAAACGAATCGGGGCTGGGGGTCGATTGGCGGCAAACCTCACGGTCTACAACGCATCGCATTCAACGGCGAACAGCCGCTCGAAATCCATACCATCGCGCTGACCAAAGACGGCTTTCAACTGAACTTCACCAAGCCAATCGACGCCAAAACAGCCCGGAAGCTCGACAGTTTCGCCGTGAAGTCGTTTACCTACGTTTACCACAGCAACTACGGCTGCCCCGAAACGGACACCCGCGCGGAAGCAGTGAAGGGCGTGAAAATCAGCGACGACGGCAAGAGTGCGATGCTCACGATTCCCGGATTGAATCGAGGTCGTGTGTATGATTTTCACCTGGATGGGATTACCACTGCGGACGGGGAGCAGTTGCTGCATGCGGATGCCTATTACACGCTGAACGAACTCATCAAGTCGGAGTGATTTCCGTGAGCAAGCGGCACAAGTTGCATTTTGAATCGAAGTACCAACCGATGGCGCCGCGGCCCGTCTTCATCTGGCGATTAACGCGGAACTTCTTGGTGGCGAGCGTGCTGATTGGTTTGTCGCTGTTTGCGGGGATGTTGGGGTATTGGCACTTTGAAGGCATGGAATGGATTGATGCGTTTGTCAACGCGGCGATGATCCTCTCGGGCATGGGACCGGTCACCCCGATGCAAACGTGGAACGGCAAGCTGTTTGCCGGGTTGTACGCTTTGTACAGTGGATTGACACTCGTGCTGGCCACCGGCATTATTGTCGCGCCCGTCGTCCATCGGTTGCTGCATCGGTTTCACATTCAGGACGAGAAAGAGTAACGATTCCTTCTCGAGGTGTCTGAAGCGCACCAAAAGCCCCGAAAGCCCATGAACGC
>JANLRE010000830.1:0-4386 GCA_031368205.1 Fimbriiglobus sp.
CCGTTGCGTGCCCGCCAAACCAGAACCGCATCCTGTTCGCTCATAACCCTCCTGCAAATAGAGACGATGTTAACCCGTGGGGCGCACGAGGAAGTTTGAGAAGTCCGTTTTCTCATCGCCGCGCCTGAAAAGCAGCACGATCGCCCGACACATCAGCGGTACTTCTTAACCAAATCTTGCAGAACCCGCACCCGGCATATCATCGCTGACCCGCACAACCCGTCTTCCCGGACTAAATCGTTCGCACCGTTTCAACCGGCGGAATCGCACGACTCTCATCCAAACGCTACGATTCGCATGTCCGGCACTGTTGCCGCAACCTGATTGACTACTTTGATTGCTACGGAGCGCAGCTATGTCCGGCCTTCCACGGGAAACCGTTCGGGTGTCGTTACGTGTCGAAAACCTCGAAGATCGCCTCACGCCGACGCTGAACACGTCGATTTTGACGCCGCTCAGTTATGATTCCGCCCGCGTGGTGGTGACGTTTGCCAACCCAGCAACCGATGCCAACAACATCGCGGAACTGCAAAGTTCCACGGTGGCCCAGAGCGTGGACCAACTCGGGTTCGGCATCTACCGGGTCCACTTGAAACCCACGGACACGGTGACATCGGCGACCAGCAAACTCGCCACGTTGCCGGGCGTGCAGTCGGCACAGCCCGATTACAAAATCCAAATCGAACGCACGCCGAACGACCCGTCGTTCACGTCGCAATGGGCGTTCAACAACACCGGCCAAAATGGCGGGACGGCCGGCGCGGACATCCACTTACCCGCCGCTTGGAACGTCTCGACCGGGACGGGGAACACCGTCGTTGCGGTCATCGACACCGGCATCGACTATCGCCACCCGGACCTCGCGCCGAACCTGTGGCAGAACCCAGGCGAAATTCCGGGCAATGGCATTGATGACGACGGCAACGGCTTCACGGATGACAGGATCGGCGCCAACTTCGTTGACAACACCGGCGACCCCTACGACACGAACAGCCACGGCACCCACGTTGCGGGGATCATCGGCGCAAAGGGTGGAAACGCGATCGGTGTGGCCGGGATCGACTGGAACGTCCGGATTATGGCGTTGAAATTCATTGGGCCGAACGGCGGCTTCACGAGCGATGCCGTGCGAGCGATGAACTACGCCGTGACCAATGGCGCGAAGATCATCAACAACAGTTGGGGCGGCGGCGGCTACGATGCGGCGACCAGTGCGGCGATTGGGCGCGCCCGCAACGCCGGTGTCATCGTCGTGAACGCGGCGGGCAATAACGGCTCGGACAACGACCAGAGTGCGTTTTACCCCGCCAACTACATTACGCAATCCGACAACGTCATCACCGTGGCCGCGACCGACAGCCAAGATAAGTTGTCCAGCTATTCCAACTTCGGTCGCAACACCGTGACCCTTGGGGCACCCGGAACCGACATCCTGAGTACGCTACCCAACAACCGATACGGCAGCTACAGCGGCACATCAATGGCCACGCCGATGGTCAGTGGGGCGCTCGCGTTGCTGTGGGATCAGCACCCCACTTGGAACTACCAGCAAATCATTGCGAAGTTGAAATCGTCCGTGGATGTCCTTCCCTCACTGACCGGGAAAACCATCACGGGTGGCCGCCTCAACGTGGCGAAGTTACTGGACGCGCCCACGGTCAGCCCGCCGTCACCGCCGGTCGTGCCCCCACCCCCGGTTAACAACGGACAGACGGGACCGCGTGTCACAAACTCCGTGTTCGGTGGCGCAAGAAGTGGCCAGTTCGACCGGGTTTGGGTCGCGTTCAGCGAAAGCGTGAACCCGGCCACGTTGACCAACGCCACGATTGCCGTGAACGGCCCGACGGGTAGCATTTCGGTCTCCGCCGTCATACCCGTGGCTGGTAAAAACAACACGCAATTCGTGCTGATGTTCTCCCGCAACCAAGTCCGCTCTGGTACGTACACACTGGCGATCGGGCCGAATGTTCGCAACAGTGCGGGCAACGCGATGGACCAGAACAGCAACGGTGTCCTCGGTGAAACCGCCGACCGCTACACGACAACCGCGACACTCAACGGGACTTCAACGGCATCAATTACCGCACAATCGACCACTCCCAATGCTCCGCTACCAACGTTGCGAACCTACACCGCATTCGACTTAAAGGGAGCAACCGACGAAGTGAAAATGGCGGTGCTGGAAGGTCGAAGTGATCGCTTGGTGAAAGCCGTGACCCCGTTCACGGAGGAACAACCCGTCAAGAACCCCGACGTGACCCCATCAACTCTTCACACGAATCGTCACCCGATTTTATCGCCACGTCCTGGGAATGCGGGTAACATGCACTTCAATCTGCTGGACAAGCTGATCGGCAGTGATGGCATCAATTGATCGTAACGTTCGGGGTGATTTATGCTAAGCAATCGCGCGCGGAAAGTGGCCGGGGGTGCGGTGTGTGTGGTCGCGTTCGCAGTCGTTGTGGGCATGCGCACCATCGCCACCACGGACGCCGCACTCGCAGTCGATCTGAAGCCGTTTGCCCACTGGGTGTTTACCCCCGAAGCCGTTCAAGGCAAAACGATTGCGGCAAAAGTCGGGACGTTACACGGCAAGTTATTGGGCACGCCGACTGTAACCGATGGCCCGCCGACCAACGCGATTACATTTGCGGCCCCAACCGACGGCGTGATGATCCAAGAGAAAGTCACACCGACCGAACCATATTTACCGAAGGAAGCGTTTAGCATCGTGACCTGGGTTCGCATTGATGCCACGACCGAATGGGGTGGCCTGTTCGGTTGTATGCAAGACAACGGACCGCGTGAAAAGGGATTGATCCTTGGGTTCAACAAAAACACATTCTACTTCGGGCTAGCAACAAAAGGCGCTGATGATGGTGACGGCAAAATCACCTACATGAACGGCAAGACGAACTACGCTGTCGGGAATTGGTATCATGTGGCGGCAACGTATGACGGCAAGCGGATGCGGTTGTATGTCAACGGAAAACTGGACGCCGAAGGGACCGATCAATCCGGCCAAGTGTTGTATGCGGACTCCGCACCACTTGTGATTGGTCGGTACCAAGATGACGATGAAGATTACCCGATGCAAGGTGCGATCCGCGAAGTGTTGTGGTGTAATACCGCATTGTCACCGGAACTGATAGCGAACCACTTCAAACCGGACGCACAACTGGCCGCCCAAAAAGCACCAATCCCTGGGCCGAAGTTCGTCGTCGAGCCGTACTTGCAGTTTGCAACACGCACGTCCATTGTCACCATGTGCGAGACAAATATACCAACGAAATGTGTCGTGGAGTACGGGTCCAAGTACCCGCCGGACCAGAAAATCGAAGTCGGCACGAGTGCAACGATGCACGAAGTGAAGCTGGACAAGCTGGAGCCGAACACCAAATACTTCTATCGGTTCCTCTGTACCGATGGTGATAACAATACACTCGCCAGTAAGCCGTTCACGTTCATGACCGCGTGTGAGGAAACGGATGCGTATAGCTTCACCGTGATCGGTGATACCCAACGCAACCCGGTCATAACCGGGAAAATTGCCAAGCTGATGTGGGAGCGACGGCCCAATTTCGTCCTGCACATGGGCGACGTTGTGGACGACGGCCGCGATAAAAAACAATGGACGGACGAACTGTTCAAGCCGTGTCACGAACTGTTCAGCCGCGTGGTCATGTACCCGTGCATCGGCAACCACGAGAAGAATCACGCGCAATACTACCAATACTTCAGCCTGCCGAAGCCGGAGTATTACTACTCCTTCAAGTATGGCAACGCCGAATTCTTCAGCCTGGATACCAACAAGCCGGTTGGCCCTGGCACCGAACAATATGTATGGCTCGAAAAGTCCTTGGCTGCGTCGGATGCCAAGTGGAAGTTTTGTTACCACCACCACCCGTGCTACACGTCCGATTCGGATGATTATGGTGATACCTGGAAAGGCAACTCGAAGTTAGGCGACAAGAATGCGCAATCACTGATTCCACTTTATGAGAAGTACAAAGTGGATGTGGCCATGAATGGCCACATCCACCTGTACGAACGCACGTGGCCGATTCGGGCGGGCAAAGTCGATGCGAAAAATGGTGTTGTGTATATCACATCCGGCGGCGGCGGCGGTTCACTCGAAGACTTCCAACCCACCCCGGCCTTCTACAAGAACCAAGGGCGAGTGGACTACCACTATTGCTACTTCAACATCCATCTTGGCGTGCTGGAGTGCAAAGTCTTCGACCACGAAGGGCGACTGTTTGACATGTTCACCATGAAGAAAGATTGAAGCCCACCCACGAAAGCCCACGGATGATCATCCGTGGGCTTTCGTGGGTGGGCTTCAATCTTTCTTCATGGTGAACATGTCAAACAGTCGCCCTTCGT
>JANLRE010000854.1:0-3307 GCA_031368205.1 Fimbriiglobus sp.
AAGCCCACCCATGATCATGGGTGGGCTTTCTTCCCTAACTACCTGTCATCAATCTGCGCCAGTGATGCAAACTTCTTCCCCTCGACATAGGCCAAGAACGCCCCGCCGCCCGTGCTAACGTGGGTCATCTTAGCATCGAACCCGAACTGCTCGACGGCCTCGGCGGTCTCGCCACCACCGACGATGGTGACGGCGCCACTGTTCGCCATCGCCTCGGCGATGCCTTTGGTGCCGGTGCTGAAGGCGGGCTTCTCGAACCAGCCGACCGGGCCGTTCCAGATCACGGTGGCGGACGATTTCACGACTTCGCTGAACATCGCCAGCGTCTTCGGGCCGATGTCAACGCCTTCCCACCCGGCGTCGATTGGCCCCTCGAACACTTTCGTCGTGCCCAGGTCATCTGACTTGGCACACAGGCAGTCCACCGGCAATGTGATCTTGCCGCCCACGTGCGGCAACAAGTTCTTAGCGTTCGCCAACTCTTCGTCGGGAATCTGCATGTTCCCGACCGCCACGCCTTGCGCCTTCAGGAACGTGTAGGCCATCTTGCCGCCGATGAGCAAGCGATCAACTTTGGTGAGCAACACGTTGATGAACGCGATCTTGTCGGACACTTTTGCGCCGCCCATCACAGCCAACAGTGGGCGTTTTGGTGAACCCATCAAGGTCTCAATGATTTCGAGTTCCTTCGCCACCAGCAACCCGACCGCACGCGGCTTGTTCGCGGCCTTCAGCGCGGCAGGCACCGCGACCATTGAAGCGTCTTTGTCGTTGTGGCAAGTGCCGAACGCATCGTTGACATACACGTCACCGAGGGCGGCAATTGCAGCGGCAAACTCAGGGTCGTTCTTCTGCTCACGCGGATCGAAGCGGACGTTTTCGAGCATCAACACGTCGCCGGGTTTCAACGCGGCAACCGCTGCGGTTACGGCGGGGCCGACGACGGTGTTACCCGCTTTCGCCACCGGCAGGTCCAGCAAATCGCCCAGTCGCGCCGCGACTTTGTCCATCGTCAGGAACTTGTCCTTCGCCGCATCCCCGGTCGGCCGTCCGAGGTGGCTCATCGCAATCACCGACGCCCCCGCCTTCAGCAGGTGCTTGATCGTCGGCACCGCGCCGCGAATCCGCCGGTCGTTCTTGATCTCACCGCTGATCTTGTCGAGCGGCACGTTGAAATCGACGCGAATCAGAACCTTCTTACCCGTCAAATCGCCCAAATCCGCAAGTGTCTTCTTGGCCATGATGAATCCTATGTAAGCGTTCGGGTTAAGCTCGAACGGGTGGAATGTCGCAAATCTCGACGATGTGGAGAATCGAGATGCGGGTGACTTGCTCGGCTTGGGACGGTTCTTCGGCACTCGGTGTTCCGACGATCAAGAACCGGCGACCGACGATCACCATGTCGGGATGGTAAACGTCGTGGGTCGTTCCCGCCGAGGTAATGATTTTGAAAGGATGGAACGGAATGTCCCGGAGTCGCGTCTGCACATCAGTCGAGGTCAGCACGGTGAGTTCCTCCTTCCCGGATTTTACCAATGAGTCAAAGTGTTCAGGACGCTGTCGTCACGGAGAGCGTTTGTAACTCGCTGATGTGGAGGACCGAGAGTATGGCCGTCCGTTCGGGGAACCCGGCCCGGCCGGGTTCATAGATCCCGACATAAATCGTTCGCTTCGTGATGAACACCATGTCCGGGTGGTAGACATCATAAATCAAACCCGACGACATCACGATTCGGAACGGCTCGAACGGGACCGCCTTCCGACGCGCGTCAATGTCACTCGCTGTAATCATGATCGACCTCTGAAAAAATGGTGCGGAATCAAGCTTCCGCACCATTTTACCACACCCGGATTAGCTCTTTGAAATCATGTACTTCACGAGGTCCACGCAGCGGTTGCTGTAACCCCACTCGTTGTCGTACCAGCTCACCAGTTTGAAGAACTTGCTGTTCAATTCGATGCCCGACCCGCCGTCGAAGATGCAGCTACTTTGGTCGTGGATGAAGTCACTGCTCACCACTTCGTCCGTGGTGTAAGCGAGGATGCCCTTCAGGTACGTTTCGCTGGCCTTCTTCATCGCGGCGCAAATGTCTTTGTAGCTGGTTTCCTTGACGGTCTTCACCGTGAGGTCCACGACGGAAACGGTCGGCGTCGGGACGCGGAACGACATGCCGGTGAGCTTGCCCTTCACTTCGGGAACCACGAGGCCGACCGCTTTCGCGGCGCCGGTCGCACTCGGGATGATGTTGACGGCGGCAGCCCGCCCACCCTTCCAGTCTTTCTTGCTCGGCCCGTCCACAGTCTTTTGCGTGGCGGTGTAAGCGTGGATGGTCGTCATCAACCCTTCTTCGATGCCGAACCCTTCCTTCAACAACACGTGAACGACGGGCGCCAAGCAGTTCGTCGTGCAACTCGCGTTGCTGATGATGTTGTGGATTTTGGCGTCGTACTTGTGGTTGTTGACGCCCATGACGACGGTGATGTCCTCGCCCTTGGCCGGCGCGGAGATGATGACTTTCTTACAGCCGGCGGTGATGTGACCGCGTGCCTTTTCAGCATCCGTGAACAGGCCCGTTGATTCGATGACGTACTCGACACCCAACTTGCCCCACGGCAACGCGGTGGGGCCTTCCTTCACCGCGAGGCACTGAATCCGGTGGCCGTTCACGACGAGGACATCGTCCTCCTCAACGGACGGCGACGATTTTTCGCTGTGGACCTGACCTTTGAATTGTCCTTGCGTGGAGTCGTACTTCAGGAGGTAGGCCAAGTTGTCCGCTGGCACGAGGTCGTTGACCGCGACGACGTCGAGTTCCTTGCCGAGCAACCCTTGCTCCACGAGTGCCCGGAAAACCAACCGGCCGATGCGACCGAACCCGTTAATGCCAACTTTCACCGCTGCCATCGTTGAACCGCTCCCAATAAAGATGTGCCGGGTATTGACCCAGACGTGTTCCCGTGGTTGTTACCACTGTTAAAGTATGGAGCGAGTCAACGGTTTCTAGATTTGCGCGCGACGGGAGGGATTCAGGTGGTGAACGGAAACGCCCCATATGGTGCGCGAAAACCGAAACATGCCGAAGCAACGCGAGTCATTTGTAACGGGTTGAACGCATCAACACCCCAAGCCGCTGCGACCCCTACCGGGGTCATCGGGAATCGGGTGCCGGGTTCTTGGGGTATCGCTGCGCTCAACCCCATCACCTGTCGCCGCAACCTGCGGTCCCAACCCGGCACCCTCGAACTCCTCAACGACGTGTTCCGACTCGACTTCCGCTTAACTTGATGCGGATGGGGTTGAGCGCAG
>JANLRE010000861.1:0-1141 GCA_031368205.1 Fimbriiglobus sp.
GGCAGCTAACGCAGCCGGTTCGCCGGATCCAATTCACGTGGTACTGGACACGCAATCGCGCTTGCCGCGACCCAGTGGACAGACCAAGAACTCGACTTATCGTGATGTGGAGAGAAAATTGAATCGACCAAAGATTGCGTGCGTGGCCTATCTTTTAGCTTTGCCTGGCTTTTTTGCTTGCGCAGCCCGGCACATCTGCATGTGTGGACATCTCGCGCACTTTGAGAGTCCGGAGTGGAAGTGGGAGTTGGCAGGGGACGCAATCTGGTTTCTGCCTTTGGTGATTGCAGCCGTTTGCGGACTCACGTCGAGAATAAAACGCTCCCGCATTGTGGGAATTGTCAGCTTGGTGCTTCTTTGTTCAAGATGTCTCTTGGTGTCTGGTGGCGGGTATTGTTGCTTTTTCCCAGAGTTACCAGCGATATTACTTGGCATTTGGTTCGCATTCCGTCATCTAATAGGAATTGAGCCGTAAATATGAGACACACCATGCAACTTCGCGGCATTATCCCCCCGGTCGTGACGCCGATGACCGCCGATGGCGAACTCGATTTGCCGGGGTTGCGGGCGCACGTTGATTTCTTGCTATCGCAGGGTGTGGATGGGATTTTTGTGCTGGGGACGACGGGGGAGTTTTACGCACTGTCTGAGTCGGAGAAGCAAGCGGTGGTGGCGGATGCGGTGGCGCATGTGGGCGGGCGGTCATCAGTATTTGTCGGGACAGGGGCGGAGACGACGCGGGAAGTGGTGCGGTTGACGGCGATGTCACAGCATGAAGGGGCGGCGGGGGTGTCGGTGATTACGCCGTATTTTATCAAGCCGAGCCAAGCGGAGTTGATCGACCATTTTCGCCGGGTTGCGGAAAGTACCTCGCTGCCGGTGGTGCTGTACAACAACCCCGCGACCTGTGGCGGCGTGAACATCGAACCGGAGACGGTGGCGAAACTGGCTGAAGTGCCGAACATCATTGGCATCAAGGACTCGTCCGGTGACCTGCAAAATACCATTGAGTTGATTAAGAGTACGCCACAAGATAAGTTTAACGTGTTGATGGGCCGTGATACATTGTTATTGGCCGCACTGATGTTTGGTGCCAAAGGCGCAATACCGGCAACATCGAATATTGCACCGCAACTCTGTG
>JANLRE010001018.1:0-1944 GCA_031368205.1 Fimbriiglobus sp.
GCTTTGCGAAGCCCGACACGGAGGTTTCATCCCACCCACGGCATCACCTGCTGCCTACAACTCTCTAACTGTCGGGCCTCGCAAAGCCTCGACCACGACCTACAAAACCGCATTTCGATTGGATGGCAGGAGTCGAGTCTCAAGGCGGTATTTCTTACGTATTTTCTTCGCGCGACGACACTACTGCTAGCGCCTCGTCAGCCAAGGCGTCGAGCCGACCGGCGGCGACATCGTCGTCAATCTGCCGGTCCCAAGCGTCCGCATCGTACTCGGCAAACCACGCCCGGAACGCGGCCAAATCGGTCGGTTCAAGGGTCTGGATTGCCCGCTCAATGTCTTGCACAGTATTCATGCGAGTAATTTACCTTGTGACTGCACTTCACGCAACTGCTCATCGCTCAATTCGATCGCTACCCTCGCTGCAATCGGACTTCGGCACGCCGGAACAGGCTTCGTAATTTGGCAAACTTCGCGCATCACGCATATTACGGGGGCACCCTAGTGTGACGGAGTTTTACGCGCGGGGGGCGTCGGGCTTGACGGGCGGGGGGCGGCACGGAACAATGCCGGAGAATACATTCAAATATACGGCTGATTCTTGAGTGGCGGGACGCGATGCGACGGGGGTTGATCCTGATTGTGGTCGGCTTGAACTTGACGGGGTGTCGTGCCCTGGATCGAGATCGGGACGGGCGCGGATCAACGGAGGTGCCGTCGCGCACCAAGCCGCGACCGAACGACAACTGGCTCGACGGCCCGGTGGCCAGTCGCGGGGGCAAAGGGTCGTCGGGTCCGGATGCTAAAGACCCGAATTTCGACGTGGCGCGGGAGGCACGCGGGGTGCTGGCCGGTTTCGTCGAAGATACCGAGGGTCGCAAGGCCAAGGACGTTTCGATCGAAGTCGATTTGGCCGACGGCTCCAGTGGGAGTGGGGCGCCGATCGAAGTGCAAACCGATCGCCAAGGGTACTTCATGATCCGGGGGTTGAAGTCCAAGCAAACCTACGTGTTGACCGCCCGCACTAAGATCGAAGGGCGTGATCTGTCGGGGCGGGTGTACGCCCAAACCGGCACGGAGCGTAGCCAACTCATTCGCATTCCACTGCTCGACGGGTTAAACTTCCCCACCATCTCGACGGGGCCGCGCAGTGACTTACCGGACCGTCCGCGACCTAACATTCCCAGCGGCCCGCGACCATTCAGCCCGCTGGACGTGGCCATTCCGCCATCGGTTGCACCCGGTAACTCGCCGCAATCCAATCGCGGCAACTCGGGGATGGGGTCGTCGAACCGGGACTTGCCGATGCCACGCGGACTGTCGGATATTGGCGACCGCGATTGGTCGCCGACCGGCTATCCGAATGCGGCTCCGACAGTGCCGACCTTACCGCCAGTGAACAACCCACGCCCGGAACTGATGACGGACGGCCCGCCGAACACATGGCGCCCGCCCGCTGCGAACATCCCACCGAATCGCTCCGAATCCCGGTCGGTGCCGGTTCGCCCGAATTCGGAGTTCGTGTTGATGGACACACTCGGCGTCACCCGCGAATTCCCCAGTGGTCGGGCCGGCGAATTGGTGTTGCTCGATTTCATGACGACGAGTTGCTTGCCCTGCCAAAAGGCGATTCCGACGCTGAAAGACTTGCAATCGAAGTACGGCACGCGCGGGCTGGAAGTGATCGGCGTGACGTGCAACGAGGCGTCGCCCGACCAACGCCGGGCCGTGGCATCGACGTACCAACGCACCCACCGGCTGAACTACCTGCTCTACGTCGAACCGGGTGCCGAACCGGGCAAGGTCATGCGTCGGTTCGGCGTGGAGAGTTACCCGTCGTTGGTCCTCATCAACGGCAGCGGGGCCGTGCTGTGGAAGGGCCACCCCGCCGACGTGTCCGAGTTGGAAACCATCATCCAAGACGAACTCCGCACTTCCAAACGGTGA
>JANLRE010000920.1:0-2454 GCA_031368205.1 Fimbriiglobus sp.
CTCCAGTTTCGACTTGCGGAAATCCCTCTCCCACTCCTTCCAGTTGGGGTCAATAAAAAGTGGCCGGTTGAACGGGGTATCGAAATCCTTAACGTATTGATAACTACTTGCATACAGTGACGCCGCCCGGCGTAGGTCACGCCCGGCTTGCTTTTCGTCGAAGCTGGGAAGCGTCTCCGCGAACCGAATGTCGTCCTCGATCTCCGCAATCTCCGGCACTTCGAGAACGCGGTAGGCGAGGCCGAAACCGAACGCGCCGATCACCGCTGTGCTGCCGATTGCTAACCGCCACAACGATCGTCGGGTGCCGATCCGGTTCGTCACCCACGACCACGCGAGCCACCGGGCCGTGAGCAGGGTTAAAATCACCGGCAGCCAAATTTGCCAGCCGTGAATCCCGCCGCCGAACAGCGACGGTAGCCACACGACCGCGAACAGCCCGCCCAACATCAGCCCGACCGCGCCGGCCACAATCGCCTTGCGGAACAGCATGGCCGCGAGGTGGGTAAACACGAAGCCGTAGACCGGCCAAATGAACGCGTAGCTGAAGATCGGGAACCCCGCTTCGCCGATGATCCGGGTGTTCATGGCGATTAACAACCGAGGACCGTGCGGAGATTCGATCACTAAGGCTTTGAAGAGGACGGGGAGCAACATTACGACGCTCAACCCGAACGTCATCGCCAGTCCGGACAACACTTTGCCACGCCAAATCCGCCCGACCGGCAATCGCCGTTCCCCCCAGAACTGCGACGCTTCCGTGCCTTGTTCATCGCTTAGATTCGTTACCCCGACCAGCACGCCGAGGAACAAGCTGATAATGGGCCACGCCACAATCAGCATGGCCCCGTCGATGAGCAACGTGCCGCCACTCATCAGGGCGAAGACACTCAACACAATCAGGGTGACCCGGTATTGCCGAACGAACAGCCACAACAGGCGTCGGGTGTTGGTGAACCACCCCTGTGGCGCCAGAAAGCCGAGCGATATTTGAATTCGCGGTGCCTGAACCCCGCCGCCCGGCGTGAAGATAGAAAGCGCCGTGCCATACTTTCGATCCCGGTCCGGTGCGGAGAACAACCACGCCGAGATGGGGAGCGGTAAGAAGATCGTGGCAAACGCAGGGATCACGCCATTGAGTCCGGACAACATCCCGCGGTACTCCATCCACACGTCCGGGAAGACAACACTCACGAGTAAGAAGCCGATTTGCGTCAGGATTGCCGTCACGACAATAAACACAACCGCGTAAACAATCCCGATCCCGCACGCGGCCAACGAAGTTCGTGCATGGACCGAGCCGACGGCACCCCAGCCGAACGTGACCGCCGACAGCAGGAACGCGATCACCACCCACGCGGCAAACTCGTCCCGCGAACCGATCAACCCCAGTGCGCCCGAGACGCCGACAAACGTGACCGTGGCAAGCGAAGCCATCACGATTCCCGCGACAACCTTGCGCCACCAGATCTGCCACCGCGAACCGGGCAATCGGTCCAAGTACAGAAACGACCCGTTTTCCCGTTCCCCGGCGAACAGTGTTCCGCCGATCACAAGGCCCGCCGTCATCGTCAACAGGATGACCCCGAGCCGCCCGGCCATCGTCAACGATTTCAGATCGGTGAGGCTGCCCGAATCGCGCGGGTCGAGGAGCATCGCCATCGAGACCAGCACCCCGCACCCCAGCACGGTGAGCGCGATCACCACTGCGGCTTGTTCGCGCAATTCTTTCCAGATGAGGACACGGGTCATGATCGCACCTCCTCTTCGACGACGCCGTTTCGGGCCGCGTCGGTCAATACCGAACTGCGACGGGAACTTGCCGTGCCTTCGGTGGGATGACACATGAGGGCCGCGTAGATTTCTTCCAGACTGACGACTTGATCTTCAAAGTCCGTGATCCCCGGCGTGTTCTGCAACGATTCCAGCAACCGCACGTTCGGGTCTTGCATCAGGTACTGCACGAACCGCCCCGTGCGTTGGGTGTCGAGGACCGTGCCGATGCTGGCCACGTCCGGGGCCATACCTTCGCAGCGCATACTGATGCGACGGAACCGGGTTCGCAGGGAATCCAGTGGTGCCGCAAGAAACACTTTGCCGTCCTTCACGAAGGCGGCATGACTGGCGGTGCGTTCGAGTTCAGCAATCGAGTGGCTGGAAATCAGAATGGTCCGCCCTTCCCCGGCGAACTCGACGAGACTGCCGAGAAACTCCCGGCGGGTAATCAGGTCCAGCCCGGAGGTCGGTTCATCCAACAATAGCACCTCGGGTTCGGGTGCCATCGCCAGCGCTAAACCGACGCGGGCGTACCCACCCTTCGACAGGTCTTTCAGTTTCTTGGTCGGGTCAATGCGGAGCCGTTCGACCCATTCATCGAAACGAGCCTGAAACCCGGCTTTGTAAAAACCAGCCGCAAACCAGCCGATTTCGCTGATTTTCATCCAGTCGTACAGC
>JANLRE010000996.1:0-7946 GCA_031368205.1 Fimbriiglobus sp.
GAGCGGCGCGGGCGATTTTGATTTACTGACCGGCTACGGCGAGCCGGTCGGCGTGTCCCCACTTGACCTCCCAACGTGGCCATTTGGCAAGTCGGACGTGACATCGTGGCAAGCGTTTTTAGTCGGCGGATTACTCGTGATCGCGGCAGCCGGGAAGTCCGCGCTGGTGCCCTTTAGCGGTTGGCTTCCGCGTGCAATGGAAGGGCCGACGCCGTCGAGCGCGGTGTTTTACGGCGCCTTGTCAGTCCACCTGGGCGCATTCCTGCTGCTTCGGATTAGTCCGTTACTAGATGCCTCCCCAGTGCTTTCCGGCTTGGTACTGGTGCTGGGCTTGACGACTGCCGTTTTCGCCGCACTCGTGGCCCGCGTGCAAACGGACATCAAATCGGCCCTGTCGTTCGCGTCGCTCACCCAAGTCGGGTTGATCGTCGCCGAGATCGGTCTGGGCTGGCGGTACCTGCCGCTGGTGCATCTGCTGGGACACGCCTGCTTGCGAACGCTGCAATTCGTTCGCGCCCCGACGTTCCTGCAAGACCGCAAGAACTTGGAAAACGCGATCGGCAGCAACCTGAACAACACGCAGAATAGCGACTCGGCGTTCTTCCGCTGGTTGCACCGTTTCGCCGTCGAACGGGGCTACTTGGACGCCATCTTGCAAGACTACGTGGCTAAGCCGTTCCTCGCCGTGTTTCAATGGTGCGACCGAATGGAACACCGCCTCACGGACGCGATCTCCGGTGCCATTCCCGACACACTGTCCGACCCACAAAAATCGGACCCGGCTATCGTCGTCCCCGAATTCTCTGAGAAAGTGAAGCAAACGGTATGAACTGGCTTCAACTCCCGTGGACCGAGATTGCGATCTTTACGCCCATCCTCGGCGGCTTGATCGTCACGCTGATTCCCAACATCGAACTGGCCGGGAAGTGGACGTTCAGTGTCACCCTCTTGACACTGGTCGCAACACTGCTGGCGCTGGTCGCGGTTCACAATACTGTTCCCGATCCTGGTCTCGATCTGTGCGGAAACTGGTTCGGTCGGTGTATCTTCCGACTCGACACGTTCAGCGCCCCGTTGCTGCCGATGGTGGCGATTCTGCACGTGTTAACCGTGTTGGCGACATCCCAGGTGAAGCGGAACCGCATGTCGTTCGCCGGTCACTTGTTCGGGGAAGGTCTGCGGTTGGCCGTGTTCGCGTGCATCGACCCGTGGCCGCTAATCGCGTTACTTTCGCTTTCCGTTGTTCCGCCCTATTTCGAGCTGGTCAGCCGGGGCAAGCCGACGCGCGTGTTCGTGCTTCACATGGGAGCATTCATCGCGTTGCTCATTTTGGGCTGGCTGGGCGTGGAAGCCGGGTTGACCGTGGGTTCGATATTCCTGGTGTTGGCCGTGCTGTTGCGTAGTGGCACGTTGCCGGGGCACCTTTGGGTGGCCAATCTTTTTGAACACGCCACGTTCGGCACGGCGCTACTATTCGTCACCCCGATCACGGGCATGTACGTTGCAGTCCGATTGGTGCTACCGAATTCGCCGGATTGGGTGCTTCAGAGCATCGGGATTGTGTCCCTTGTGACAGCCATTTATGCCGCCGGGATGGCAGTGGTGCAACGCGACGGGCGGCGGTTCATCGCGTACTTGTTCCTGAGTAACGCATCCCTGGTGCTAGTCGGCTTGGAGTTGCACACCACGACCAGCTTGACGGGGGCACTGTGTCTCTGGGTCTCGGTGGCGTTGTCGCTGGGCGGGTTGGGGTTAACGATGCGCGCGTTGGAAGCCCGCTTCGGGCGGCTCTCGCTCACGACCCATCTTGGCCTGTATGACCAAGCGCCGACGTTAGCCGTGGGCTTCCTGTTGATGGGGTTGGCGAGTGTCGGGTTCCCCGGAACTCTTGGCTTCGTAGCCGCTGAAATGCTGTTGGATGGCGTCATCAATGCGAACCCGGTCATCGGAGTTGGCCTGATCTTCGTTGCCGCACTCAATGGCATCGCGGTGTTGCGAGCTTACACGCTGCTGTTTACCGGGTGTTCGCCACGCACGAATTTACTCTTGAACAGCACCACCCCGGAACGGATTGCGGTACTCGTTTTAGCCAGCATGGTACTAATCGGTGGACTGTGGCCTGCCCCCGGCGTGAGCGATCGCCGGGCCGCTGCCGTGCAAATCCTTCATCTCGCCGAACCCGATCAGGCAGTCGGGCACGAGTAAAACTGGGAACTTCAACCCCCAGTGCTTTTCGGTTGGCACTTCGGGCAAAAGTGGGACGAGCGACCGGCGACGCGGAGGACTTCGATGGTCGTTTGGCACGCGGGGCACGGGGTGCCATCGAGGCCGTAGACGCGGAATTCATTTTGGAAATTGCCACGCAACCCCGACCCGCCAATGTAGTCGCGGATCGTCGAACCGCGATTGTCGATGGCGTGCGTGATGACGGTGGTGATCGCCTCTCGCAAGGTATTCACTTCCAATGCCGTCAACGATTTGCCACGCCGTTCCGGGTGCAGTCCGGCGCGATGCAGCGCTTCGTCGGCGTAAATGTTCCCGACCCCGGCGACCACGGATTGATCGAGCAGAATTGCTTTCAAGGTGCGGCTGGTGCCGGTCACCGCTGCGTAGAAATGCTCCGCTGGAATATCAAACGGTTCCGGTCCGAGGCGGTCGCCAAGAAACTGTTGCACGGCGGCTTCATCGGGGAAGAGTTCGAGACTGCCGAACCGGCGCGGGTCGCGGAACCGCAATTGATTCGTCCCATCGCTCAAGCCAAACCAGACGTGAAGATGATCGCCGACGGGGAGTTTGGAATCGACCACCGTGAATTGCCCGGACATACCCAGGTGAACGAGGAGGTGAAATTGCTTCTCTCGAAAATCCAGCATCATCCACTTCCCCCGGCGCCGAATCGCTTCCACTGTCGCGCCGAGAAGTTGGCCATTCCACTGCTTCCGCCACGGTCGGCGGAGCTTCTTTTTGCTGACGTGAACGGAGCCGATGCGCTGCCCGATCAGCAAAGGTCGCAAGTCGCGCACGACTGTTTCGACCTCCGGCAACTCGGGCATCGCATCGGCTCCAGGGTTTTACGCCTTTGCGGGTTCGACTTTGATCCGCATCCCGTAGAAGCTGCGGTGGACGAAGAACATCGAGATCACGATGAACGCCGCTGCCAGTGCGAGGGTGATGTTCGGCCCCTGTTCCTCCCGCACGGACACGCCGAGTTCGACGGCCAGCAGGCCGAACAACGTCGTGAACTTGATGATCGGGTTCAGCGCGACGGAAGACGTATCCTTGAACGGGTCGCCCACCGTGTCGCCCACCACGCAGGCGTCGTGCAGCGGGGTGCCCTTCATCTTGAGTTCGGTCTCGACGACCTTCTTGGCGTTGTCCCACGCGCCGCCCGCGTTGGCCATGAAGATGGCTTGGTAGAGGCCGAACAGCGCGATCGAGATCAGGTAGCCGATGAAGAAGTACGGCTCCAGGAACGCGAACCCGAGGGTGGCGAAGAAGACCGTCAAGAAGATGTTGAACATGCCTGCCTGGGCGTATTGCGTGCAAATCTCCACGACTTTCTTGCTGTCCTCCACGCTGGCTTTCTTCACGGAATCGTCGAGCTTGATGTTCGCCTTGATGAACTCCACGGCGCGGTACGCCCCCGTCGTCACGGCTTGCATGCTGGCCCCGGTGAACCAGTAGATCACCGCGCCGCCGGTCACCAAGCCCAACAGGAATGGCGGGTACAGGATCGACAAGTTCACCAAGTATTGCGGTTGGAGGCCGTGCGTGAGTTGCATGATGATCGCAAAAATCATCGTCGTCGCCCCGACGACGGCGGTGCCAATCAGTACGGGTTTCGCAGTGGCTTTGAAGGTGTTGCCGGCGCCGTCGTTCTTTTCCAGGTTCTCCTTCGCCATTGCAAAGTCCGGCGCGAAGCCGAAGTTCCGTTCGAGGTCGCCCTGAATGTCGGGTTGCTCTTCAATCATGGAGAGTTCGTACACCGACTGGGCGTTGTCGGTCACCGGGCCGTAGCTATCGACCGCAATCGTGACCGGCCCCATACCCAGGAACCCGAACGCCACGAGGCCGAAAGCAAACACGGCGGGTGCGAGCATCATGGGCGGAATCAACAGGCTGATCTGGTAGGCGATTCCCATCAGGACCACGAGGACGATGCCGAGCCAGTAGGCCCCGAAGTTCCCGGCGACCAGACCGGACAGAATGTTCAGCGAAGCGCCGCCTTCACGCGATGATGTCACCACCTCGCGGACGTGGCCGGAACTCGTGGAGGTGAACACCTTCACCAACTCTGGGATGATCGCCCCGGCCAGCGTGCCACACGTGATGATGCTGGAGAGCTTCCACCAGAGGGTCGTATCACCCCCGAGATTCGGAATCAACACAAAGGAAACGGCGTAAGTTGCGATCACGGAGACAATCGAGGTCAGCCACACCAGCACCGTCAGCGGGGCTTCAAAGTTGAAGCTCTTGGAGTCGCCGTACTTGGCTTTCGCCAACAGGTCGTTAATGAAGTACGAGGCTCCCGAGGCCAGGATCATCATGACCCGCATCATGAAAATCCACACTAGCAATTGAACTTGAACGCTCTCCGCCGACTGCGTGGCGCTCTGAAGTTGGTCGATTGTGGCGCGGCTGATGCTGACACCGGCGGGCAGATAAAGAGTTGGTGTGACGGCCAACATGATGAACGTAATGAGCGCGACACCTGTGACGCCGTAGGTCTCGAAGCCGTCCGCACTCGGGCCGACGCTATCGCCGGCATTGTCGCCCGTGCAGTCGGCGATCACGCCGGGGTTGCGGGCGTCGTCTTCCTTGATTTTGAACACGATCTTCATCAAGTCCGCGCCGATGTCCGCGATCTTCGTGAAGATGCCCCCGGCCACCCGCAACGCGGCGGCGCCGAGCGATTCCCCGATGGCGAACCCGATGAAGCACGCCCCGGCATAATCACCGGGAATGAACATCAGGATAATCAGCATCAGCAGCAGTTCGACCGAGATGAGCAGCATCCCGATGCTGATACCGGCCTTCAGCGGAATGGCGTAGCAGGGGAAGGCGTTGCCCGTAAGGGCGGCGAACGCGGTGCGGCTGTTCGCAAACGTGTTGACGCGGATGCCGAACCACGCCACGCCGTAACTACCCAGAATCCCGACGATACTGAACCCGAGAACGATCGCCACCTTCTCCGGGGTGAAGCCGTCTTTCGGCCCCTTCAAATACCCGAAGTAGAAGCCGATGACGCACGCGATGAACAGCCACAAGACCGCGAGGAATTTGCCCTGGGTGAACAGGTACGTCTTGCAGGTCGCGTAGATCAGTTCGGACACTTCCAGCATCGAACTGTGGACGGGCAAGTTCTTGAGTTGCGAGTACATCACGAGGCCAAAGATCAGGCCGAATACCGACACGATTAATCCGCTGTACAGCAGGTCTTTGCCGCCAACAATACCGCCGAGGAACGACGCGCTGTTCAAGTCCGGCAACTTCAAGTTCGCCTCGCCGCCCTCAACCGCCGGAGCCGGTGAGGCGAAGAAGGCCACTAACAACAGTGCCAGAAACGAACAAAGCAACGACGAACCCAGTCGTTGCCACAGTGAGGGTGCTGCGGTGTGTTGCACAGGGGCAATGCATAATTGCATGGAGCGGTTCTTCCGTTTGGGAGCATCGGGGCAGTTATGAGTGAAGAGTACATACCCCAACCGACGATGGCAACGGGCTTGCCTGCCGTCACACCACACGCCACGTGGTGCCGCCGGGGCGGTCTTCCAGGGTGACTTTCAGTTCCCCGAGGCGGGCGCGGATCAAATCCATTTGGTCGAAGATCGGTTTCTTGAGCGGATTGTCTTTCGCCGCCACCTTCGCTTCGGTGCGTAAGTTGTTACGCACGTCAATGAGCAACTGCATCAACCCAGCCACGAGTGCATCATCACCGCCGAGCTTTTGGGTCTGGGGCGGTTCATTGAACAGTCCGAGAAGGGACGTGATCGTGCGGATGACTTTGGCTTGATGCACCAACAACGGAAGACGATTGACGCTGTCCTCTTTCGCGGATTCAATCCCGTCGGCAAAGCGATTGGCGAAGCTTAGCAGGTCAAATAGCACGCCGACTGCGCCGGCAGTGTTAAAGTCGTCGTTCATGTACTCCAAGAAGTGGTTTTCCGGTGAATCGGCATCGCCCTTGGTCGGTGGCTTCGGGTTCAGTTCGTGAGGCGACAATGTCGGCAATGTATAAAAGCTGGTGCCTGTCATCCGCTCATATCGCTCGAAGAAGCGATAGAAACCTTGCAGGGCAGTTTTAATCTCATCGAGCCGCTCTTCGCTATATTCTATTGGGCTGCGGTAGTGTGAGCTTAATAGCAAGAACCGTACCGTTTCTGCGCTGTGGCGTTGTAACAAATCGGCAATGTTGACCACATTTCCGACCGAGCCAGCCATCTTGGCGCTGCCCATCTTGAGCAGCCCGTTGTGCATCCAGACGTGGGCGAACGGCTTGCCAGTGTCGCTCTCACTTTGGGCGAGTTCGTTTTCGTGGTGCGGGAACTCCAAATCGAGGCCGCCGCCGTGGATGTCGAGGGTGTCACCCAACAAGGCTTGGCTCATCACACTACATTCGATGTGCCAACCGGGGCGGCCCGGCCCCCAGGGGCTGTCCCATTGCGGTTCGCCGGGTTTAGCCCCTTTCCACAAGGCGAAATCGCCGGGGTTCTTCTTCTTGCCCGTCACTTCAATGCGAGCGCCCGCTTCCAGTTGCTCCGGGTCGCGGTTGCACAGTTTGCCGTAGTCGTGGTCCTTCGACACGTCGAAATAGACATCGCCACCGGCAGCGTAGGCATAGCCCTTTTGAATCAGCCGGTCCATCATGGCGATCATGCCGGGGATGTGGTCGGTGGCTTTAGGGAATTGGTCGATCCCAATGACGTTCAACTTCTTCAAGCAATCCTGATAGTCGGCCGTCATTCTCGTTGCGAGTTCGGGTACTGTAGTATTGAGTTCCTTGGCCCGGACTATTAACTTGTCATCCACGTCCGTAATGTTAACAACCCAGGTGACCTGATACCCAAGATAAGTCAGATACCGTTTCACGGTATCAAAGATCACCGGGCCAACCATGTGGCCAATGTGTGAAGGTTTATACACAGTTGGACCGCAAACATACAGGCTCACCGCGTCGCCGGGCTGCTTGTGAAACGGTTCCTTCTTGCGACTCAGCGTGCTGTACACCTGCAACATCTTCCAACACTCCCACTAGACTTTATCTGGCTTCTGAATGAGCACGGTCACCTGGCACCCGATGGCCTCGGCACGGCCAATGTGGCCGACTTTTTCGCCCGTTTTGGCTTTCACGTTGATCGCATCGGTCGGCACACCGCACAGATCCGCGAGGTGACCCCGTATTCGCGTCTTCACCGGACCGAGCTTCGGCTCTTGGGCGAAGATGGTGACATCGGCATTGACAATCGTCCAGCCCAAGCGGTTCAGTTCGCTGAGTGCCGCATTCAGGAATAGCCGACTCTCGGCGTCTTTCCACTGGGGGTCGGTATCCGGGAACGCATCGCCAATATCCCCGAGTGCCAGCGCTCCAAGGATTGCGTCTGTCAGCGCGTGAAGTACGACATCCGCATCGGAGTGACCGTGCAAGCCCCGCGTGTGGTCGATTGTCACGCCGCCGAGAATCAGCGGGCGACCGTCCACAAGCCGATGCGTGTCATGACCTGAACCGATACGAAACACGGCAACCTCTTTGAAACGAGTTGGCTCCCAGTCTTCCCGATTCTAAGGACGCATTACCGAATCGAACAACCTTGACCCCGTTACGGGTGCTGTCGGTATTTTGAGGTTCCTGGTTTTGTAGGTCGTGGTCGAGGCTTTGCGAGGCCCGACAGGCACGAGCGAACGGAGAAATGGACAGCCTATTGTTCGGTGGCTGTCGAACGTCGGGC
>JANLRE010001051.1:0-6517 GCA_031368205.1 Fimbriiglobus sp.
GGGTCCACTTTGGGCGCGTTCATGCCCAAAATGTAACCTCCAAATTGGCCGCGCGCAAACTACCCAGTATCCCAACTGCGTAATACCTAGTCTTGTAGCCGCATATCATAGGCTGGCCGACGCCGCGGCTTAAGATTACCCCCCATGCTCTTGTCCCCATTAAAGATCAGATCTTTTAAAAGCACGTCGTTACTCTAAGAACCCCGGCCACCACCTCCGTCGAGCCTCGGCTTTCAAGTCATTTTCGCAGTTGTGTCCGGGCCTCTAACCAGTATCTCATAGAATTACGTGGATTGCTCTTCGGAAAGCTGCAAATGTTATTCCGTTGTTTTGGTAGTGGATTAAACCGCAAACTGTGGTTCCTTAATACCTTTTGCAGGGAGTCGTCGCCGGTGAGTGGGTGTCGAACCCGTCCACTCCGTCCGTCGTAAGTCGGCTCTAGTCGTGAGGCTTCGGGCCTGCGTGGTATGTGGTGCTTGGCTGGCCTGATCGGGTTCAACCCTGGGCTGGATAGCGGGAGGTCGCATCGGTCCATGCCGCGCTTCGCCAGCCCGGGGCGTGCGGCCTGGACGACCGTGATCGAGTGGGGGGCGGCGTAGCCCAGGAGTACAACCCGGGGTCGTCGGCCGCCGGCAATCGGTCCCGGGGTCGGCGAAGAGTTCGTCACCGGTCACGGGCGTCTGCGCGTAGATTAGTTCTCCTCTATGCGTTTAGGTACTACGCAGGTGCGGAGCATGCTTTATGCTCCGCACCGCTCTGACTGATTCTCAACGAACGAACCTCCATGCCTCCGGCCAACCGACCTGCTCAAATTGGCTTTTCTTCCGGATCAACTATCCCGTTGCGGCGGCGACCTCGGCGGCTAGCTTTCCGTCCGCCCCTCTCGCGTAGTGGGCGCTCATGCTCGCGTGAGAGTGCCCAAGCGCGGCGCGGACGTGTTCAAGCGTGAAGCGAGCTCGGAGTTCGGCAGCCCGCAGGTGTCGTAGCTGGTAGGGGGTCCACGACGCCACACCCGCCAATCTTGCCGCACGCTTGACCGCATGTCCGACCGCACCGGGCGAAAACCACTCTCCCGGGGCATTCGACGCCTTCACCTTCTTCCGACACAGTTGGGACGGTTGCACCGGTGACTTCCGCTTTGCCCGGAGGGCGACAAACTTTTCTTCCCGTTGGCGGCGTGGGGAAAAGAGCGGCTCGGCGTCATCGATGGTGCGGCCTTCCAAGTGCGCGATGATGACAGCTTGTGCGGCAGAGCCGAGAGTCACCGTGCGGGAATGGCCGTGGTGATCGTTCTTGTGGCGACGCGGGCGGTAGAGCCACAAGGAGCCCGTGCGGTCAATTTGATCCAAGGTCATGCGGCACACTTCCGACGGCCTCATTCCCGTCAGCCGGAGAAGCTTAACGATCGCACGGGCGTGCGGGAGCAGGAGGGGGAGCGTGGCGGCGACGTGCTCGGGGTCCGCCGGTTGGCGGGGTTTGGGTTCCGGGGCCTCGCAGTGGCCACGACGAAGCGGGGCCAACGTCTTCAAAGCCAGATGCAAGTTCACCGAGATGAGTTCTTCGGACGCGGCCCACTTGAAGGCGCGGACAATCTTGCCGACCTGCCGATTGATGTAGCCGCGTGACCACCCCTTTCGGCGGAACGCCTCCCGGACCACGGCCAGTTTCCGCGGCCCGAACTCGGCAACCGCGTCCCCCCCGTAGAGTTCGCGGAGGACTTTGAGGGCGTCTTTGACCATGGCGAGTTCCGACGAGTTCGCGCCGTAGTACGCTTCCGCGTGCCGCAGGTACGGGGCCAGGATTTCGACGACGGCCGGGCCGGGGCCGCTGGCGTCGGGTTTCTCGACTAAGGTGGCCACTTCGAGTTGCAGTCGGGCGAACGATTCGAGGGACTGGGGGGAGTTGAACCGTCCGGGGAGCAGCCGCTCCCGACGCTCGCCGGGCGGGTCGGTCCAGACGGCGCGGGCTTTTCCTGAACTGTGACGGAGGTATCGTGGCAGGACCTTGCGGGGACGGGACATTAATGCGGCCTCCCGGTTTCGTGGAAGAGTTCCACGAAACCACGTTCGGAGTACCGCGCCCGAAACCGCTCGGGGTAAGCGTAACACGCTTCGGTTACAAGGATTAAGGAAGTACCGAGGGCCGGACTTGAACCGGCGACCTATCGCTTATGAAGCGACCGCTCTAACCGCTGAGCTACCCCGGCTGATCGAATCCGTAATTTACAGGAATTCGCAACGTTGACAAGCCAGTCTGCGTTGGGCGGGAATGCCCTGTTTCTTGATGGGTTCCCACGACACAATCCCGTAGATTCTGCGACAGGCTCTTCCGCCCCCCTCTTGAAAATTGCTCGTCATTTCCGATCTTTTCAACGAACGCTAGGCGTCCGGACACTTTGATTGTGAGGCATTCGCATCATGGCACATTCTCCCTCTCGGGGTCGGTTGGCTATCGTCGTGGGCGGTGGGCCGGCGCCTGGTATTAACGGCGTGATCTCGGCGGTCACGATCGAGGCGATCAACCAGGGTCTCGAAGTGTTCGGCATCCGGGACGGCTTCAAGAACCTCGTGGCCGGCGACATCTCACAAGCTCGTCAACTTTCGATCGCCGACGTGACCCCGACGTACAATCGTGGCGGGTCGATTCTCGGCACGAGCCGCACGAACCCGGCGAAAAAAGACGAAGACATGATGCAAGTGCTCACGTCGTTCGACCAACTGGGGGTCGAATATCTGGTGACGATCGGCGGGGATGATACGGCGTTCAGTGGCAGTCAAGTTTACAAGCGGGCCGGCGGCAAGATCAAAGTCGCCCACGTGCCCAAGACGATCGACAACGATTTGCCGTTACCGCCCGGCATCCCGACGTTCGGGTTCGAGACCGCACGGCACATCGGTGTCGGCATCGCGCGGAACTTGTACGAGGACGCCAAGACCACCACACGGTGGTATTTGTTGGTGAGTATGGGGCGGGCGGCGGGGCACCTGGCACTCGGGATTGGCAAAGCTTCGGCAGCGACATCCACGATCATCTCCGAGGAATTTCGCGGGAAGCCAGTCACGTTGGATTTGATTTGCGACATGATTATCGGGTCGATCATCAAGCGGAAAGCGGACGGCAAGGGGTACGGCATCGTGGTGCTTGCCGAAGGCTTACTTGAGTCGATTGGGGAGAAGGGTTTACTGGACGCACTCGGGGACGAACTGGAACGGTACGGCAACGTCGAGCGCGACCCGCACGGCCACCTGCGGCTCGGGGAAATTGAGTTCGGCCGCATGATTCGCTACCGGGTGAATAAGCGGCTCGAAGAATTGGGGCTAAAAGTCACGATGATCGACAAAGATCTCGGGTACGAAATGCGGTGTGCGGACCCGATTCCCTTTGACGCGGAGTACACCCGCAATCTCGGGTACGGTGCGGTCAAGTTCCTGATGTCGTCGGAATCCGACGGCTACGGCGCGATCGTCAGCTTTATTGGTGGCAAGATGATGCCGCTGAAGTTCGACGACATGATTGACCCGGCCACCAAACGGATGCGGCCCCGCTTGGTCGATATTAGCAGCGAGACTTTCGAGTGTGCCGTCCGCTACATGAAGCGGCTGGAAAAAACCGACTTTACCAACCCGGAGTCGTTGGCCAAACTCGCGGCCGTTGTGCAGATGACGCCGGAACAATTCCGCGCCCGGTTCGAGTACGTCGTGAAGTAGTTGGTCTGGAGTTTAGTTGCAGAGGAGCAATCTTGCGAGATGTCGCTTCGAGTTGTTGGTCGATTCGGTTCGCGATGGGATGTTGATCGGATAGACTCCCAGAAACCTACAACGCGGCCCCGGTCTGTTGGTTCGGCGGTTCCTAAAACGGCCGGCCCGAAGCGTAAGGGTATTTCGGGTACGGTGCCAGTACCTCGTCTGCAGGATCCCCGGCCCACATCGTCGTCAAATACCTTAGCGGGTCGGCGGCGATGTCCGACCATGTCACGCCGCGAAAGAGATAAACTACGCCGTGGTCGCCGTCCCATTGCCCGAAACACGCTTCCGTCGGTAGCCAAGTTAGGATGTGCTCGGGAGCACCGTTCGTGTCACTCCCGGCGACCAAGTTCACCGCTGCTACGGGGTAAAATCCACCGTCGGCCGCGTGTGGATCGGCCTGGATTCGATCCGCGGAGCAGGCATTCACCCAAATCAACCCGAGGGCATGCTGGTTCTGTTCCAAGAGCGTGATCCGACCGCAATCAGACTCGTCGGCGTCGTAGTCTAATTGGCGACCTGCGGCTAGAAACACCAAGAAGTCTTCAGGTAGCAAAATCGCCATCCTAACACCTCCAACTTATGCCGCCAAACGGTGACTGGGGTGCGTTGGTTCAACCGAAACATCGACATTGTACCGTATGGGCACTCGGCTAGCTTGGCGGTTTCCTGACATGGCTTGGACTGGTTGGTGACTGCCCTGAATATCTTGCCGCGTGGTGAGTACATTTCTCTGGTTGATGACAGCCCAGACGCTAACTCATTTGCCGCAACCTAGCGTGGCGTGATCGCTTTTCAACATGCGTAGCACCGGCAACCCAAGCAGGCACCTTACATCACGAGGCGACGCCGGGCCGCACGCTCGGCGTTGCACTTCGTGCAAGTTCCGCTTACGACTAACGTGTGGCCATCGACCCGGAAGTTGTGTTCGGCGGCAATCTCACGCAGGGCGGCTTCGATGAGGGGGTGTTGAAATTCGATCATGTCGCGGCATTGATCGCACACGAGGTGTTCGTGTTGCGGGTACCCGTAGTCGTGGTCGTACACCGTGCGGGCGCCGACTTCAATCCGCCGCAGCAGGCTGGCGTCCACGAGTTTACTGAGCGTGCGGTACACGGTGGCGCGGCTGATTTGCGTGCCGGCCCGCTTCAAATCGTCGATCAATTCTTCGGTATCGAAATGCTTGTGCTTGGCAAAAATATGACGGACCAGTTCGCGCTGTTGATCGGTGAACCGTTGCGGCGTCGTGCGGCTGAGCAAATACTCCCGGAATTTATCTTCCGGCGATTGCGACACGGTCACCGCTTCAAGGGCCACTGCTCGCCTCCTGGCGAAAATGAAGCATCCACCGGCAGGAAAAGGCTCGCCGGTCAATTCCGATCTAATTATAGCCACGATCCCAGGTCACGGCACAGCCGACACTAGCAGTCGCTGAAAATCGTACCAAAAAGCTTGTCTTCCGCCGCTTCCCACCGTTCGGGCGTGTCGAGTTCCCCGTCGGCGATCAGTTGTTGATAGTAGGCGACCAAGCCGTGGCGGATGCCGTCCGGACCAGGGGCTTCGGCACGAAGTTCCGCCGGGGCGGCGAGAGCCGGTGCCCGTTTCGGAAGTTTTGCGAATTGAAGCGGCAATGCCATCCGGTTTCGCAGTGCGTCTAGGGTGTTCATGTCATCATCGCCGTCGGCGGACCACGTGTGCCGCCAAGCGTGCCAACGATGAGGGGAAGGCTCGTGCATTGTCCGTCGTCTCCCCTGCCAGTTGGTGGTAGTCAGTCCCGACCCAACAGTCAGAAGCCAGTTTACAAGGGGCAGGCATTCGGAATCAACCGCACTCCTGGGCAGGCAGGCGGTTGATTGTCCCGTGATCCTTTACGGGGCCTTACGCAGTCATCAGTCGCCGATCAAGACACACCGTCGTGGGATTCGCACCACTTCTCAGCTTTGTCCGACACCCACTGCGGCCTTCGTCGGCTAGGTCAGGGTTCACTTGTCCACCCGACGCATCGCATTCTACGCTTGATGTATCGTCGAGTGCGCGCCGGCGGGTAAAAGAAATCCCGTGCCTGTTTCGTGTGGAACGCCCGAACGCCGGTCCGAGGCGTGGGTTCAGCGGAGGATGACCATCGAACCACTCGCACGGCCACCCGGCCCACGAGTTCTGCCCTTCCTGGCACTGTTCCGCTCAAGGTCGAGCGTTCCACCTGCGTGATGTCTCGTTTTCACGACTACTGACATCGCATTGCCACTCGTCTTGAGACATTTTTCACTTCCTTCCCGTCGTTGCAACATCCAACGCGCTCCGACCTGCGTCGCCGGTTCGACACCGTTGACACCGACCCGCGAATACACAGCCTGTCCGTGACTGAATTGGAGAGTTTCGACCAGAATCGCTAACCCACTGCTAACCTGTTGCGAGTGCCGTTTGGTGCCGATTCCCGTCTTCAAACAATCGGTGGACCTGAGACATGAGTGAGCATAGCGCATTTGGCGCTGTGCGTAATCTATTCCAAGCAGATAAGATCGGGGGAGTTTGCTGAAACGGCTGCAATCCCGGCATAGATGGGATCATCACTTCGGCAAGCACGATCAATTCACGCTCCAAAGTTGTTGAGGCAACCAAAGGGCGCCTATGAAGGGGTGCCTGGGCTCATTAGAAACGAGTGCTTAAGGTGTCGCTGCGCTCAACCCCAGGTAATTGCTGACATCCCTACCGGGATGCTTCGACCTGCTTGATTTTTATCCCGAAGGGATTCAAGCGATTAGCCTGGGGTTGAG
>JANLRE010001074.1:0-1258 GCA_031368205.1 Fimbriiglobus sp.
TGACCCATCCGCTTCGATTCCCGCAACGCCGCCAGCGTGTCGGCGGTTTCGCCGGACTGCGTGATGGCCAGCATGATGGTGTGGTGGTTCATTGGCGGGTTGCGGTAACGTAACTCACTGGCGTACTCGACTTCGACCGGCATTCGGGCCAATTCTTCAAAGAGATATTCCCCCACGAGACCCGCGTGGTAGCTGGTCCCGCAGGCGGTCATGATGACGCGGTCGATGCTGCGGAGGTCTTTGGAATCGAGGTTCAACCCGCCGAAGTGGGCGGTGCTGTCGGCGTCGTCGAGCCGGCCGCGCATGGCGTTGGCAATCGTTTCGGGTTGCTCGTAAATCTCCTTCAACATGTGGTGCGGGAAGCCGTTGAGTTCGCCATCACTGTCTTCGCCAAGGAAGTGCTGAATGTCCTGGAGCGGCGCGTCCACGGTGTCGAGGTCTTGGTTGCGGATGACCCAACTTTCGCCGTCGAGTTGACAGATTTGTCGGTCGTTCAAGTACACCACTTGCGTGGCAAACCCGGCCAGCGCGTTCGCGTCCGAAGCGAGGTAGTGGCCGTCCGGGCCAATGCCAATGACGAGCGGGCTGCCGAGTCGGGCGCCGACGATCACGCCCGGTTCTTGCTTGCACATCACGGCCAAGCCGTAGGTGCCCTTCACGAGCGTGAGGGCTTGTTTCACTGCTGATAACAAGTCGCCGTCGTAGTAGCGTGAAATGAGGTGGGCGAGAACTTCCGTATCCGTGTCGGACCGGAAGTCGATGCCGTCCTCTTGCAGACCGTGCTTCAACGTCATGTAGTTTTCGATCACACCATTGTGAACGACCGCAACGTGCCCGGCGGTGTCGAAGTGCGGGTGGGCGTTCTTGTCCGTCGCGCCGCCGTGGGTCGCCCACCGGGTATGACTGATCCCACAGGTGCCATGCACCGGCTGGACGGCCACGGCCTTGGCGAGTTCGATGATGCGACCCGCTTTCTTGCGCATCACCAATTTGTTACCGTCACCGACGACCATGCCCGAACTGTCGTAGCCCCGGTATTCGAGCCGCTTCAGGCCTTCAATCAGAATCGGCGCGACTTCGCGTTGTCCTGTAAACCCAATAATCCCGCACATAGTGAACTCCGAAGATGATGGGAAGACGCCGCAATGAACAATTAAACAAACCTGGTAAATTATTCTAACGGTTGAATGCCCTGCGCCTTCGAGCCTGTAAGGCTCGCTCTACCAGCCCAGGGCCATGCCCTGGGAACTGGCACCCA
>JANLRE010001130.1:0-2388 GCA_031368205.1 Fimbriiglobus sp.
CGAAGTCAAAGCCGATGATGAACGCGATCTTGACCGCGTTGTTTCATGACGAACCGATGGTCGCCGCCGCCGCGATCACCGCCGTGATGAGCATGGGCGACGAGGCCCGCGCCGCACAACCCGAACTCGAACGACTCGTACTCACCACGAAAAACGCGGACTTGAAGAAGTTCGCCGAAAACGCCATCGCCGCCCTAAAAAACGACCGCCGCCCCGCCGCCCCTATTGCACCCGCACCCGTCGCCCTGCCCGCGAAGAAGCCCTAGCCGCGACCAACCGCCGGAAGTTCGACACGTCTACATTTTGTCCGCGATGAGGTTATCGGTGCCGTTCCATTTGCCTTCCATGTGCGTGTCGCTTTGGGGCGGTCGAACCATCAGCGTCTCGAAACTGCCCGTGTTCGTCCAGCAAATGCCGATGTGAGTCCGTTCCACAAACCAGAACCCTTGACCGCCGGGTGCGGACAACGGCAGGTGCAGATTTGCGGGCGGCTGTCGGGTCCACCCGACCCGCCCGGTTTTGTCGAAGTAGTAATAGAAGGGTGCCCCACGCCACAGGACTTTCCACCAGCCCAGCATGGGCGAATTGGGCGGGATCGCCGCGTCGTCGTCGCCGAAGTGGAACAACGTCACGAGGGGGTGTTCGGCGTTCGCGGACACCTTCCAATTCCCTCGGAAGGTCCGTTGATCCGGGTGGTTGGACCGGGTGTGCATGGCTATCTGAGCGTTACCCATGTATATGACGCTATGGTGGTGTTCTGCCCCGGCGGAGTAGACGATCACATCACCTTTTTTCATGACGCCGGATTTGACGACGTTCTCCGCGTCGGCGTCCGTAACCATCTTGGCGAGCATTTTGGCACGAGCACTGAGGCTGTTGAAGAGTGCCGGCACCCAAGTGGTTTCCATGTGAATGTCCCCGGCGGCGAGGCACTGGGTGACGAAATGCGCGCAGTCATTCAGCCCGTGGAATTCGGGCTTCTGGGCCACCACTTCGGGGTTGTTTTTATCCCGGCTCGCGTCGTCGGACCACGACGAAATCATCTTGCGATCGGGGTACGAGCCGGCGTCCAACTGGCCGGTTTTCACCCTAGCCAGGTCCGCCACGGGTACCAAGTAGAGGCCCTCGTACTGGACGGTGCCGCCCATATAATCGAGGAACGTCGCGGCCCAGTCCTTCTTCGTGACCTGCTTGTGCTTGGCGATCTGCTCGGCCGTGTTGATCGCGCCGCCGCCGGAAAGCCACACGAGGCCGTCCTTGCAAGGCACCATCCACCGCTCGTCGGCGTAGCCCGCGATTTTATCGCGTTGATCGCTGAATGACATCGCAAACTCCTGAAGAATTGTGAGCAGGCGTATGAGGGTGCATTGCAAAATGGCGTCATTGCCACCATCGCGTACCGACTATAACAGGGGACGGGGACGACGGGAAAAGTAAATCTGCCGGCAAGGTTGTGGCGGGTGTGCGTCACGCTTGGTGGTGGAAAATTTGTTTACGATTCTGGCATGTTCGTGTCGGCCAGAAAACTGGGCGACTTGTGTCCAAACAGTCCACCAACAAATATGACGCTTATGGGTTCCGCAACCGGGCTAACGTTCGGGCTTTCACTTGCTCCCACGGAATCACGTCGTCAGGATTCGCATCGTGTTCCGCAACACGCCGAGCCAGTTCCTGCCGCTGGGCATCGCTCAGAAAGGGTTCGCGTTGCTCCAATGCAATGCTATCCCAAATTTCCTGGACTAACGCGAGGCGGCCCTCACGCGAAAGCCGATCGATGCCAAGGGACGTGGCAGACACGGACATGCAAATTCCTCCCACGTGCGGCATCAAACTTACCATTACCGAATGGAGTTGACAACGTGTCGTCATCACTTGAAGTCAGCGACTTCACGAGAGGATGTCACTGACAATTGCTCCAACTGCCAACGTACTGCCGCCAACAGTTCATCATCTTCCGCGTCCCACACTGCTCCCGGTATTGGCCCACGCGCGACGGTTGCCATGTTAGCGATCAATTGTCCCAATCGCATTGACGGCAGCGCCCGCCGCAACTCAAGAATGGCATCCAGTAGCTCATTATTGTCAGACAGGGTCATGGCAGTTTCTCCTCCACAGTAGAAAGGTATCCAACGGGATATGATAGTACCCCAAGTAACTCGGCAGGTACGGATGAGCCTGGACATAGCTTGGCCACCCGCGTTGCCCTGGTGACGCCATCGGACAACATCAACTCGCCGTCTGACCCTCGGTACACCAGCACTGGTGGCATACCCACAAGTGACCGTCCATGCCGCGCGATCTGCCGTTGTAGCTTGGTGGGGTCTGCCCCATCAATTCTCTCAGCGGGCAACCGGAGGGTTGCGGGGTCGATATCGACCGTCAGGCGCA
>JANLRE010001162.1:0-4248 GCA_031368205.1 Fimbriiglobus sp.
CGGCCTTGGCGAACTTCTTCAGCACGCTGTTTTCGACCTTCAGCGTGATGGTTTTATCGTCCTCTTCGTGCAACAACCCCTGCTCGACGCGGCCATCGTTGGTGGTCAAGGTCCGCAAGAAGTAGGGCGCGCCAATCACGCGGTTCGGGTCGATGACGTTGGCGAGGATGTATTCGATGTCGCGCCCCGCACCGTCCAGCGCCGGGCCGACAGTCTGCCCCTTGCCCTCGAACTGGTGGCACTTCGCACAGTTGGCCTCGAACACCGCTTTGCCGCGCCCGAACGACGCCGGGCCGTTGCCCAACTCCGTGCGCATCGTGTCGATCGTCTTCAGCAGGTCCGCCGGGGTCGCGCGGGTCCGGCCCCAGGCTTTTTCGATCAGCGCGTTCAGGTCTTTGTCGTTGAAGGTTTGAATGCGGATGATCGTGTTGTCGGTCACGTCGGTGCGGGCCAGCGTCTTGGCGTCCATCGCGCGGAGAAGTTCGCGTGCCCACTCCTTGCGCCCGGCCAGAACGTTGACCAATTCCGCTTTCACGGGCGCGGGGTGCTTCGCCCAATCGGTCAGCACTTGTTTCGCCAGCCCCGGTTTATCGAACGCTGCAAGGCCGCGTGCCGCTTCAATTTGCACGGCTTGTTCGGGGTCCGCGTTCATCATGCGGATGAAGAGTTCGTCCCCGTTCGGCACTTTCAACGATGCGAGTTGACGGATCGCCTCGATGCGGGCTTCGACGGCTTTCGTCGTGTCGATCGCAATGGCGGCGGCGCGTTTCATCGCCGCCGGGTCGCGGAAGCTGACGGCGAGTTTGTTCGTCAACGCCACCAATCGCGGTTCCCCGCTGCGGGTGATCTCGTCTTGCAGCTTCGTCCAACTTTCTGGCGGCGTGACGGTTTGCTTGTCGAGCGCAATTGCCAACCCGTCGAGCGCCGTCTCGCGGCTGTTCGCATCCTTCAAACCCGCAACAAACTTCACGCACAACGCCAAGTCAGCCGCGTTCCCCGTGGCCACCAACCGCCGCATCACCTTCGGCACGATCTGATCCCGGACGAAGACGTTGTCCGGTGCTTGCTCCGCGAGCCACGCCAACTCTTTTTCCACAGCCTTCGCCGCACTCTGTTTGGAAATTACCTTCTCATAGGCCTGCCACGTGAGGTGCGGAATGAGCGGGTCGTTGGCATCTTCTTTCCGCGCCAGCAATGCGTGAACGAGCGGGGTCACATCGTTGCTACCGGCGAGGCGAATGGCGGCAGACGCCAGTTCGCGGCGCCCTTCCGCAGCCGGTTCGGATTGAACTTCTTTGGTCAGTCGAGCAATCAGTTCGGGTTGAACACCTTCGACGTTGGACAGCACCCGGTAGATGTAGGCACGGCCCTCGGGAACACCTTTTGAGTTCGGCAAAAATTGATCCAGCAAGACGGACACTTCTTTGGGCGATGGCGAACTGTTGACACTGGTTAACGCCATCATGAGTGCCAAAAATTGGTCCGGGTTGTTGATACTAGTTCCGGCGTTTCCGGTACCTTCGGACGTGAGCCGCAACGCCGTGCGGCGCTCCCACGGGTCTTTGGCGAACACGGCGGCCTCTAACAATTGTTGCCGGTTCCGCTTCCCTAGGTCTTCCACTTTCTTCGCCGCGCGGCCCTTCACGTTGATGCGGTACACCCGCCCGCGTTCGTAGTCCCACTCGTCCGCCTTGGCTTGGTGGCAGGGCATCTGGTCGTGCCAGTCGATCAGGTAGATGTCGCCGTTCGGCCCCCACTTCAGGTTGATCGGGCGGACGTTTTTATCCCCGGACACGAGGAAGTCGTCGCCCCGTGACGCGGTGTAGCTGCTGCCGTTGGGCTTCAAGATGTTTTGCTTCAGGCTACAGCCGTGGATGCTGCCGAAGATGACGCTGTCGCGGTACTTCGCGGGGATGTGCGGCGCGTCGAGGGAAATCAGTCCCGCGTGCGCCCAGCCGCTTTCCTTGTGGAAGGTGTGGTCCGAGATTTCGTTGATGAACCCGTAGCTGTACGGGTTGAAACTCCCGCCCGCTTGCCGCTTGTAAACCCCGCCCGGCACGATGTGGTACAGGTGCGGAATGACGCAGCACGCCAGGATGAACTGGCCGTCCGTGTTCCGCCAATCCATGCCCCACG
The DNA here is from genome assembly GCA_031368205.1 of Fimbriiglobus sp. Taxonomy (GTDB): domain Bacteria; phylum Planctomycetota; class Planctomycetia; order Gemmatales; family Gemmataceae; genus Fimbriiglobus. The sequence continues at coordinate 2,137 of JANLRE010001162.1, forward strand.
GGTTCGAGGTGCCTTCCGCGAAGATCTCGAACTTCTTGGTCTTCGGGTGCAACCGCCAGACGGCGGCGTTCATGCGGGTTTCGGGGCCGTCGAGCGGCTTGACGGTCGATTGCGTGAAGATGCCTTGCATCCCGTAAAGCCAGCCGTCCGGCCCCCACTGGAAGGTGTTCAGCGTCTCGTGCGTATCCTGGCTGCCGAAGCCCTTCAACACGGTCTCGAACTTCACCGGCTTGTCGTCCTTGGCTTCGATGAACCACAAGTACGGCGGCGCCCCGACCCACACCCCGCCGTGCCCGACCTCCAAACCCGTCGCCAAGTCGAACGCCCCGAGGCCCGCTTTGGCCCGCTCTTCCGGAACGGGGAAATCTTTGCCCTCGGCGAACACCGTGCGTTTGTCGCACACGCCATCGCCGTCGGTATCTTCGAGGATCACAATGCGATCACGCGGCGCTTTCCCTTTGGGCGTGCGGCTGGGGTATTCAAAACATTCGAGGCACCACACCCGGCCTTTTTCGTCGATGGAGAACGCGACCGGGTTGATGACCTGCGGTTCACCGGCAAACAGCTTGATCTCGAACTCCGGCGCGATCTTGAACTTCGACACGGTTTCCGCCGGGGTCAGGTACGGCTGCCCGGACCCCTTGCGGCTGTCGAAGCCGAACTCTTTTTGCGCAAAAAGCGGAGTTGAATAAAGCAGCACAAGAAGCGGCACGAGGCCGGGAGAGAGCCGACGCATGGGTTGGTCCTTTCAGGGAGAAAGCAATGCCACGATAGTAAATGATGTCACCGCAAAACGCCACACGAAGCGGCGGGGCCGCCAGATAAAACGGGGTTTTGCGATTCCTCGGTTTCCGCTAATTTCAACGGTATGAAACATCCACGATTGCTGATTACGCTCGGCGACATTGCGGGGATCGGCCCGGAGATCGTCGCCAAGGCGTGGCCGAAGTTGTTCGACTTGGCCCACCCAATTGTTATCGGCGACGCGGTTGCCATGCGGCAGGCGTTGAAGTTGGTCAGTTCGCCAGTGACGATGCAACGCATCACGGATGTGAACGAAGCGACGCCGGACATCGACACCCTGCCGCTGTTAGCCGCCACGAAACGCGATCTGTCCGGGGTGAAGCCGGGCGTGATTTCAGCGGAGGCGGGTGGGGCGGCGTATGACTTTCTCGTGAAGGCGATTGAGCTGACGCAAGCCGGGCAAGCCGCCGGCATCGTCACCTGTCCGTTGCACAAAGAAGGGCTGCACGCCGCCGGTGTGGAATACCCCGGCCACACGGAAATTCTCGCGGCCAAGACCGGCGCGAAGACCCACGCGATGTTGCTCTACGACGACACGTTGCCCCTCGCCGTGGCCCACGTCACGTTGCACATGGCCCTGCGGGACACGTTCGCGCTCATTACGGTTCAAAGCGTGCTGGAGAAAATCCGCCTGCTCCACGAACTGTTGCCGAAGCTCACCGGGCACCCGGCGCGGATTGGCGTGGCCGCGTTGAATCCGCACGCCAGCGACGGCGGGCTGTTCGGATGGGAAGAAGAAACGATCATCGCCCCGGCCGTCGAAGCCGCGAATGCGGAGGGCATCAACGCCGCCGGTCCGTGGCCCGCCGACGCGATCTTCCTACCCCACAACCGCATCAAGTTCGACGGCATCGTAACGATGTACCACGACCAAGGGCACATCGCCATGAAACTCCTGGGCGGTCGCCGCGCGGTGAACATCACCGCCGGGTTACCGATCGTCCGCACTAGCGTCGCCCACGGCACCGCCTACGACATCGCCGGCCAAGGGTTAGCCGACGAATCGAGCCTAATCGCCGCCGTGCGCGTCGCCGCCAAGCTGTCGCTCGGGAAACCTAGCTGACGCCTGAAAGAGATACTGTCCGAAACCGCACGTGCCGCTTTGGTTTGCTGCACCGGGTGGGCGTCACATTTGTTGGTGGAATTTTGTCTATTGATCTTCGATTTCTACCCCAACGGGGTTGTTCCATTAGCCCAGGGTTGCGGACCGCAGGTCCGTTACCCTGGGAACCCGCACCCATTACCAACAGACTTCCTGGGTGTGGAAGCCTCTTGGGTGTGGAAGCCTCCCAGGGTAATCGTCGCAAA
>JANLRE010000022.1:0-3846 GCA_031368205.1 Fimbriiglobus sp.
CGCAGCGACACCCCAGGTTTTGGGTTCCAGCCCGGATCAACGCATTCCGAAGGGATTCAAGCGATTAGCCTGAGGTTGAGCGGAGTCCAAACATCCACTCTGCCGGATGTTACGGCGCCTTCTTGAAGAGTGCCTCGGCAGCCGTTGCTTCCTTCATGTCGATGAGTCCATCGCCGTCCGTGTCGATTTTGCGGAAGTCGTCGTCCGTCCCGAGAAACTCGCGGCGGGACACGTCGCCATCGCGGTTACGGTCCATCCTTTGGAACCACAGTGGGCCGGATTGTTTCCGGCTCTGATTGGGTAGCGGGGCATATGCGGTGAACATAGGCGATCCGGGTGAGCGCGATTGTAAAAGTCCCTGTTCAAACGTCAGGGTCATGTTCTTGGGGACTTCCTTCGGGTCCAACATGCCGTCTTTGTTGCGGTCGTTGAGTGCCAACAGCTTCGGGAGGTTCTTCAACTCGCGGGGCGAAAGGAAGCCGTCCCGATCGGTATCGAACAGGCCGAAAAGGCCCCGCCCCTGATCCTGCACGCTCGCGGATCCGAACCCCACGTCCGTTGCTTTGCGGAGGTCCGCCGTTTCCTCACTGAAGGCCCGGATTTCTTCGATGAAGATCTTCTCATCGTGGTCCGCGTCGATCAGATCAAAGCCGGCGTTGAATTGTGGGAACGACCCCGCCTCTGTTTTGTCCACGTAGCCGTTCCCGTCCCGGTCGGCGTTCATGAATTGATTGAGCAAGGTATCGGCATCCCCTCCCGAATTTTGCAAAAGCAGCGCGGCCATGACGTGCAGTTGCACGTTGGGGGTATCAATCACGACCGAACCAGTGGTCTGTTCGATGATTTTGATCGTGGGTGCAGACTTCTTGCCCGGTTTCTGCTCGACCATTTTTTGTTTCGCGCTCACTTTGCCGATGTTCACGATCAAGTTCGTGTCCACCGGGCACGTCCCGAGCCGGTCGAGTTCCTCGGCGTCCAGCAGGCCGTCGTCGTTGCGGTCGAGTTTGGCAAACACTTCCGGGGTGAAGCCGATCATTTCGCGGCTGAGTTTTTTCTTGACTTCGGTCTCAGTTTTTGTTTTTGGTTCGACGTAGTACCTTCGGACAATGCGCTTCGCCAAGTCTGCGTTCGTGCCGGTACGACTGAACCGGAACAGGTCGAAGGTCGCCGTCGCGGCGCCGTCAATCGTCATCGATTGCTGAATGCCGAAGGGGCTATTCTCCGGTGTGCGCGTCAACTCCGTGACGGAAATCAACTCGTCGTCGTTGCTGTCGTATTTCCGCAATACGCTTTCCGCTGCCGCGAGTTCTTGCGCGGACAGTTTGCCGTCCTTGTCCGTGTCGAGAGCACCAAGAATCGCCGTATCGATCGCCTCCGCCGATTGGCCCGGACCGTTGGTCATGAATCGAATGTTCCGGGGCGCGGCCATTTCCGTCGGCGAACTCGGGAGACGAAACGGCTGGTAGCCGTGTTCCCGGAGGTGGTTGGCGAGTTGTTCCCGGAACACGCCGGTGCCGCGATCTTTGGGCAGCGGAATCGGTTCCCGTCCGCCGGTGAGAAAGCTCAGGATCATCGGCAGCTTCTTCAGTTCCTCTTCGTCGAGGCTCTCGTCGTTGTTCTTATCTAAGTAGACGAACAGCAAATCCACGAACCGCCGCCACCGAACTTCCAGCGATTTGCCGTCGGAATTCAGGTCAATCCGCATCAGGATCGGGCGTGAGTCCGCGAGGTAAATTAGGTCGATGTTTTCCGACTCCAGCACCGGGGGCGCTGGGAGTGCGACGAGTCCGGTGAGGAACACGAGGAGCAGCGCGGGTAGGATTCGCGGAATCATCCCAGCACCTCCTGAATCGGCTTCGCGTCCGGTTCCACGAGGCGGATCGGGCGGCCCACGTTGGAGAGGTTTTGCTTGCTGGGGTCTAAGCCCAGGGCGGTGCATACCGTGGCCAGCAAGTCCGGCACGCTGACGGGGCGGTCGGTGACTTTCATACCGTCGGCGCTGGTCTTGCCGATCGCTTGCCCGCCCTTGATGCCGCCGCCCGCCAACACCGTGGACCACGAATTGGCCCAGTGATCGCGGCCCTTTTGCGGGTTAATCGTCGGGGTGCGACCGAATTCCCCCATCCACACGACCGTGGTTGTCTCTAACAATCCCCGGTCTTGCAAGTCATCCATCAGAGTGGACCATGCGGGGTCGAGGACATCACACAACCGCTTCACGTTGCTGAAATTATCCTGGTGCGTGTCCCAGCCGATACCGTTGGTGATGCCGGGTGCGCTACTCAAGGTAACTTCCACGAACGGCACTCCGCGTTCGACGAGTCGGCGTGCCAATAGGCAGCCCTGGCCGAAGAGATTGCGACCGTACTTATCCCGCAACGACGGCGTCTCACCGGACAGGTCGAACGCCTTCGTGGATGTGGATCGCATCAGGGTCACGGCACGCCGGTAAGCGGTGCGGTGGCTTTCGGCAGCGGTGCTGGGGCGGTCGGCCACGAAATCGCTTTCAAGGTTGTCCAGGAATTGCACCCGCTCGGCATCACGGGGTTTGCTAACGCCACTCGGCAAGTCGAGGTCTTGGACGCGAAGCGCGTTGGTCCCGTCGTCTGGCCCAACGTTGGGTTGCCCGAAGTTGTACCCGGATTCCCCGACAACCAACGGCGCATAACGTGGCCCCAAGAAGCCGGGGCCATACGCCTCCGGGCTAAGGAACCGGAACGGCGCAATGCTGACAAAGCTCGGCAACTCCGCGCTCGCTTCTTCGAGTTCCTTGCCGATGAACGAACCCAACGACGGGTACCGCACCGGCCCGCCCGGCACCCGCCCGGTTCTCAACAGATACCCCGCCCGCCCGTGGTCCGCTTCCTTCGTGGCCATCGCACGGATGATCGCCAGCTTGTCCGCCCGCAACGCCAGCATCGGCAGGTATTCGCTAATCATCAGGTCCGGAACGTTGGTCCGGATCGGTCGAACCGGCCCGCCGTTTTTGTGGTCGGGCTTCGGGTCAAACGTGTCAATTTGACTCGGCCCGCCGTTCATCCACAGCAAAATGCAAGCACGAGTTCGCTTCGAGTCCTGCGCCGATTGGGCCGCCAAATGACCCAACCAACCGGACAAGCTGATCCCAACACTGGCCGCCCCGACGCGGAGGAAGTGACGGCGACTATCAAGTTGCGGATTACGTGACATTGTTAAGGCTCCGTTGGTTCAATTCTTAGACAGGATTAACAGGATTTAACAGGATTAAAATCTGATGTTATTAATCCTGTTAAATATGTCTTGTCGTTTTCAGTCGCGTTAATGGTTCAGCAGAAACTCGCCGCTGTTGAGCAACGACCACAGAATGTCCGCGAGGGCGGCGTGGGTTCGCTTTTCGAGTTCCACCCCGGATGTCGTCAGGCCACCCGATGCGGTCGCGGCGTTTAGAAACTCGGTGGCGCGTGCCAGTTCTTTCGGCGTCGGCATCCGGGATAACGTGGCGAGGTAGAACGTCTCGATCCGGGTCGGGGTCGTGAAGAAGGGCGCGTCTAGCACCGATGCGAGAAGCTGGCTCTTTTCCGGGTTCGTGGCGTCCGCGATTACTTTGCCGTTCATCAATGTGAGGGCGTGCAGAATCGAGGTTTCGTGGTCCGCGGACCGTTCGGACTGGTTACCAAACTTGGTCACGAACTCGGCACGCGGATTGTTGTTGTTGAACACGTTGATCGGTCCCTGGGGATCGTTCGCCCCGAGGCCGGTTGCGATGGCCACGCTATCGAAGAGTTGCTCGGCGGTTAACCCGCGCACCGGATGGCGGGAGTAAAGTTCCCCCGTCACGGACTTGCCGCCGCCACTGGTCAACTGATA
>JANLRE010000028.1:0-12706 GCA_031368205.1 Fimbriiglobus sp.
CTCGTCTGAGGCTGGGTTAAGTGCGACGGGGGCAAGCGGGTAGGTCTCAACTCGTTGTAGGCCGTCACTCCAGATTGATCTTCAGACCCGAGACCGATCCGGTAATCTCGACCGTGTGCTTGGAAGTAGCAGGGCTGTACTTCTCGAGCATCGCTTTGGTTTCGGGGTTGGTCGGGGCGACCGGCACACCAGGCACTTGTTGCTCCATCGCGTTCATTGGCTCAACAGAGACGATATGTTTGCCCCGTTCTGCGCCTTTAGTATCCGTGCTGTAGCCCAGAGTGAAATTCCCATTCCCATCGGTCGTGCCGATGCTGGGTCGCCCTTTTTCCGGCACGAAGTTGACAATGTGATTCGCAAGAGGCTTGTTCTTGTAACTGATTGTCCCCGACACGCTTACCACGTCGGAGTTTCCGCACCCAATCAGTGCCGCGAACAGGAGTCCTATCATCGGAATAAAAGCGGTCATCCGTCGAAATTTCATGGTCTTGACCCTTGAGAGAAGGAAGGCACCCGCTGGAAATGGACCAGCGGGTGCTATGGTATCGGTCGTTACGAGACGTTACGGCTCCACGAGCACCTCGCCACCGTTGCGAGTTCCCATGTTACTGTAGGTTTGGAGGGCGATGCTTTCCCGAATGAAGGACAGGTGACCGTCCACGAAAGCGATATTGCACCCGCCGGTGTGGAAACTCGTGGCCGCCCGACTGTTAGAATTGATCGCCGCTTCGATACCGATGATCGAGTCGCCACGGCGCCAGTTAATCGGCTGGGAACCCGTCATCAGGCCTTGCGACTGGTGGTGGACCCAGAAGAACTGATTGCAGCCGGCACCCCAGCCACACCAACTTTGGGTGGCGAAGTTCGACTTTTCACCAAAATACATGGTGTTACTCGTGCCGTCCGTCACGTCGGTCATCTTGACCGCGCTATTCACCCACCCCATGCCGTTGTATGCAGGCGTGCCGCTGCGCTCGGGGCAGCAGGTCTCGCCGAACCCAGCGCGACCGGAGTCGTAGTACATCGCATAGTCTTTGTTGGTATTCGGTAGCCCGTACTGTCCGCGCTGGGAAGACGGGCAGAGAAACACTTTTGGCATGTTTTGCGACGCGAAAAAATTCGGATTGGGTTGGCCAGCCGCGGTGTGGCCACCGACAACACCGGCTGGGACACGTTGATTGGCATTCGGTGCACGATCTTTGTGACCAGACGCCGACCCGACTGTGTGGCCACCACCAAAGCCACCCACGGATTCTGGCACGTTCAATGCGCCCGCAGGCACCGTGAAATCCATGGCGCGAAACAGGTTGTCGCCTTCGATGTACTGGAGAATTCGTGAGGGCCAACCGAACGTACCCCACGGGCAACAGGTGTTGGCGGGGTCCGCCCAGGGAGTCTTCCACGGGCTACTGGGAACTGTGGCGGTACCACCACCCCACGACCCTGGAGGGGCGTAGACGCCCGGAGGGAAGGCTTGGTTGGCGTCGTGATAATTGTGAGCCGCCAGAACAATCTGCTTGAGATTGTTCTGGCACGTCGCGCGGGCGGCAGCTTCGCGGACTTTTTGGACGGCGGGTAACAACAGTCCGATCAGGATTGCGATGATCGCAATCACGACCAGCAGTTCGATCAGCGTGAACGCCGACCGGCAACGAGAGAGAGTTCGCACAACAGCCTCCTGAACAGGCTTAGAAGGAGTAAGAGACGAGCGGCCGGCGCGGGAGTTGCGCCGGTGCGAGAATGGGTATAACCCCCGGCGGGTGTCAACGCAAACACAAAATTTTCATTTCCTCAACATCAATCGGGAACCTTCCGGACCGTGCCACGTCAGTGCGATTTTCTCACTTCACCAACTCCGGCAGGTACTTCACCGGGATCGTGCCGTGGCTCAGGACGTTTTCGTGGTACTTGCCGAGGTCGAACTTGTCGCCCTGTTTGCGTTGAACGTCTTGCCGCAGGCGATAGAACGCGGTGCGGCCGGTGAAGTACGTGGAGAGTTGGCAGGAGCTTTGTTTAGCGCGTTGAATCTTGCCGACGGCTTCGCCTTCGGTCTGGAACCCGCGATCCATCAGCAACCGCAACGCTTCGTCATCGGTCATGTTCGCGCAGTGCATCTTGTTGTCCAGAATCGCGTTCAGCACGGCCCGGATGTAGAACTTGAGTTGGTGCAATCGCAGCGACAAATCCCCGGCGCCGTAACCCTGGTCGAGCATCATCTGCTCCGTGTACACGGCCCACCCTTCGGCGAACACCCCGGAGTACAGCACCTTGCGGATCAACGAAGGGTGGCGGTTGCCGTACTCCAGTTGGACGTAGTGGCCGGGGTAGGCTTCGTGGATCGTGAGGATTTGCAGCATCGCGCGGTTGTACTCTTTCAGGAACGCTTCTTGGCGCGACGCGGGCCAATCGGACGGCGGCGGGGCGACGGCGTACAGGCTGTTCGCTTTCGGGTCGAGTGGGGGGGCCGGGTTCAGGTACGCGGCGGAGAAGCCGCGTTGAAACTCCGGCATCTCGATGACTTTGCACGAATCCGGATCGGGTAGCGTGAGAATCTTTTTGTCGCGGATAAACTGCTTGATCGCGGCCACGGATTTGCGCGCGTCATCGACGATCGTTTCCGGCGTGCCGTGGTCCTTGCCGAGTTCATCCAGCACGGCTTTCACGGTCGCCCGGCGCCCGGCGGCGTCTTCGGGCGGCAGCGCCTTGCCGGGAAATTGCGTGTGCCAAAGTTGCTTGGCGACGTAGTACATTTCCCGCTCCACGCGGTCGGCTTCGGCTTCAGCGGTCTTAATCACGTCATCGGCGGACAGGCCCGCATCCAGTTCGAGGGCCAGCTTGGCCGCAAACTTGTCCTTGCCGAGTTGCCAGTCACCGTCCGACTTGGGCAGCACCTCTTTTTCAAGGAACTTCTGGTAGTCCTTCAACGCCTTCACCGCCTCACGGCAGGGCGCCGCGAGTTCGCTCGTCGCAGGCGTTTCCTTGGCGAACGTGAAGATGTCCTTCTCGTAAAACGCGATCGCCCCGGCGGTCCGCTTGATGGCGATTTCCGTCAGGATTTTGGGCGGATTTTTGATCGACATTTTTGCCGCAGCGACGATCTTCGGGACATAGGTGATGCGTCGCGCGGCATTGGCGACGTTGCGTTCTCGTGGCAAAGTCGATTGCGTGAACAGCGTAAACACGCTGTCCGAAAAGTAGGTGCCGTACACCCGCGGATCGGTGGCGAACTCGTCGGTGTTCTCCGTTTGCCAGACGGAATACTTCAGGGCGTGCAACCAGATTTCGAGGTCAATCTGCCCGGCGCGACTCAGCTTCGATTTGTCAATCTGCTTCGGTAAATCTGCGAGAAGCAACTTCGTTCGTTTGGCATCTTCGGCCCGCGCATTGGGGGACAGGTCATCGAGCCGGTCATCGTACTCGTGGTTACCCTGCGCCGTGGCAAAGTACGGGTGCCGCTGAAACTCCTCGTCGAGATATTTGCGAAACACCGCCGCGAGTTTCACATCTTCAGGCGGAACGTCCGCAGCCGGTGCCGTGGTGGTGAGCATGACGAACAACACAATGAGGACAAAGCGGGGCATGGAAATTCCTAATGAAGGAGTCCGGTTGAGGGCGGCGTCTGGTAGGTCGTGGTCGAGGCTTCGCGAGGCCCGACATTAGGCTTGAACTGGGAAAAATCAGTGTCTTGTTACGTGGCGGTCGGGTGTCGGGCCTCGTCGCAAAGCCTCCTCGACCACGACCTACCAGACGGCGTCGATTCGGTTTGTGGATCAGACGCAGACTTCCAACGTCAGGAACTCATCCGGCTCTCGGGCGTAGGTCGCGGCCGCGATGCGTAAGGTTTCGATCCGCACGCCGTGCCAGGGGTTTTCGAGTACGGGCAGGGTGTCGGGGTACGGGAAGTTTATCAGGTGGTCTTGCTTGATGAGCATCGCGCGCACTTTCCGGATTCGCTCATCCCCGACGACTTCGCAGGTCAGGAAGAGGGCGTACCGCACTTTGATAACGGGTTGCCCCGCATCAAGTTTAATCTGCCCGGCGGCGAAGTGTTCCGCCACGGCGTTGAGCGCGAAGTTCAGCAAGTACCACCGATCCTCTTTCGGGATCGGCAACAGCGGTTGTGCCGGCGTACACTTCTTCGCTGCCGCCAGCACTTTTTCGATGGCGACTTGGTTTAAGAACACTTCTTCGAGTGAGCGCTCCATCACGGTGCGAATCTTCAGCACGCCCGCGTCGAAGATGTTCAAGCTCACGATGACGCGGTTCAAGAACTCCTTCGACTTCCACTCCCGGTGGGCTTTGTACCAGCCCCAATAGCGACCGACGAAGAACGAGAACACCCCGGTGACGACCGCGACGATCACGCTGACGAGGATCTTTTTGCCGGAGTCGTTGGCAATATCGGTCCCTGGGACTTGGCCGAGCAAAAACAACATTGGCAACCTCGCAAGTCAGAACTGGATTCGCTCAAGATACCCAGACGTGTGGCAGACGCAACCGTTTCTTGCTGGGAGTCCGGGTAAAGAGTGTAGCGTCACGAGAGTTGGTGGGAAATTTGTACACCGTGTTAACAGATCGGGTTTTCTACCCCAAAGGGGTTGTTCCCTTAGCCCAGGGTGAAACCCTGGGGAACCCGCATCCCAGGGCGGAAGCGTCCCAGGGTAACAGACCTTCGGTCCGCAACCCTGGGCTAAGGGAACAACCCCGTTGGGGTAGAAATCGAAGATAACTATACAAATTTTCACAAACAAATGTGCCGCTTACTCCCGGTTGAGCGTCACGAAAGTTGGTCACGATTCTGATCGTTTTGTTGTCGTCAGGCCGAAGGCCCCGAAGGACACATCACATTGCGACTCGGATCGTGCAGGCGCGAAGAATTGCTTCTTTCGTAGCAACGGCTCCCTTCTCACGATTTGTGAACTACGTTTAGGCATGGTCCCTGGAGTCGTTACCATTTGTACCGACTCGGACTCCTTGGCTTTGCCGAAATGCTCGCTGTGCCGCACCGATCCAGTTACCTGAAATCCGTCGGAGATGAGCCACTTCCCGGCTACCGACTCATCGCCCCATTGGGGCGGGGCGGTTTCGGGGAAGTCTGGAAGTGCATTGCCCCCGGCGGTCTTCAAAAAGCAATCAAGTTCGTGATGGAAGATCGGGATTCGGCCAACCCCACGCAAACACCACTTCAGCAAGAATACCAAGCCGTTCAACGGATCAAAGAGATTCGCCACCCGTTCCTGATGACGCTCGAACGGGTCGAACTCATTGACGGCGAACTGCTGATGGTGATGGAATTGGCCGACAAAAGCTTGGCGAATCGTCTCGACGAGTGGCGGGAACTCGGGCAGGCCGGGATTCCCCGCAGCGAGCTGCTTTCGTACATGGTTGACACCGCCGAGGCACTCGATGTCTTGAGCCTTCAGTATCAACTGCAACACCTGGACGTGAAACCGGCGAACCTTTTCCTCGTCGGTGGTCACGCCAAAGTGGGCGACTACGGGTTGGTGGATCGCTTTGAAAACGGCACGGGCCAGCTCAAGATCGGTCGCGGCCTGACGCCCCGCTACGTCGCCCCCGAAGTCCTCAGCAATCAAGTCGATCCCCGGTCGGACCAATACACGCTCGCGCTCGTGTATCAAGAACTATTGACCGGCACGTTCCCCTACGACGCCACGTCCGCCCAGGACGTGATGATGCAGCACATGACTGCGGAACCGAACCTCAGTGCCCTTCCATATGGTGACCGGGAACCGACCCGCCGAGCGCTGTCCAAAAAGCCGAGCGACCGATTCCCGTCGTGTTTGGAATACGTCAAAGCCCTGATGTCTCATGTGGGTCCGAAATCCGGTACCATCACCACAGTTGTGAACTCCACGACTCCGTTGAGCATGACGCCTAGCCCGCTGCGACCCAATAGCCACGTAGACGGATTTGATGGCGACGTGACGGTTGGCCGCAAAACACCCCTGTCCAATACACCCGCGTTGAAATCGTCCAGTGGCATCGCGTCGTTGACACACCGGCCACAAGCGACTTCGACTTCGACTTCCGATGAAGTCGCTCAGGCCTTTCCCACCTACCGTTTTCATAGCAATCTGGAGGCAACCAAGCGGGGGAAAATCGTCCGGGCCATCGACAACACGGGGCGTGCCCACCGCGTGCATTTCTTGCGGTTAGGGTGCGAGGTCGGGCCGGACCTGGAAGTCGTACTCCGCGCCGCTGCCGCCTCGCACCTGAATCTGTTTCAAACCATTGCCACCCCGCAACCCAGCGTCGTTGCGTTCAGTGTGCCCGAAGAACTCACGACGCTTCGGGAAAAGCACCGCCAACTGGTCGCTGAAGGAAATGAGTTCAAACCCGTTGAACTCTTGAGGATCTTGCGAACCGTGGCGCGGTGCCTGGATGATCTTTACGAACAACACACCTGTGCCCACCTCTTGCTGAACCCCAAGCACGTCATCACACGAGGACAAACCACCGGGATCACCGGCTACGGGATGGGGGAACTGTTGCGGCGAACCCACGTCGAACCCGATTGGATTCCAAGCGATGCCTATGCGCCACCGGAAGTCCTCGAAGGCGACCCCAGTGCGACGAGCGACCAGTACAACCTCGCGCTCATTTTCTTGGAAATGATACAAGCGTGGACCCCCGATACGACGCGCCGAACTGGCCGTGCGACCAGTTCGATCAAGGCCATTCAATACGGCAATTTGAAGGACTACGAACAAGGTGCGGTCCGCCGGGCGTTGTCCGAAAATCCGGTGGATCGCTTTGAGAATTGCTCGGCGTTCATCACCGCGTTGCACCCCCCTTCTGCGGACGGGTGCTGTCTCGAGCAACTTCGACTCGTCGAATCCATCGCCCGATTTGACGGCCCAATCGTCTCCAAAGTGACGCTGCCAACGCCACCGGCGTTCGTGCAAGCCGTCATGCAAATGGTACCGACGAACTCGCACGGGATGACCGCAGCCACCGCCGTGCGCCAAGCCGACGGCCGCTGGGCGTTCCGCTTCCCGGTGCGGCTGACCCAGGACATGATTCAACTGAAATTGGTCGTGTTCAAAGATGAGTGGTCACTTCAGTATTTACAATTGTCGAGCGATACCTACCTGTTCCGGAAATCGTCGAAACGGAGCCGACCCGGTGTGGAATTGACCATCCAGACCACGGCCACGAAACTGGCTGCGGCTGAGATTGTCGTGCTGGGCCGGTCAATCGGGGGCTTAGAATCCAACGCCATCCCGGTACCAATTGCGGTCGCGGAGATGATGGAGAATTTGCGCCGCAGTCTGCAAAATTTAGAGGAACGGCGCCGGTCCCCCCGGTTCCCCACCGACCTTCCGATCGGCCTCTACGCGATTGATGATGAACTGAATGTGGCCTTACCGATTACCGCACGAACACGGGATATTTCCGCGACCGGACTGTGCTGTGTGGTGTCCGAACCCGTTTCCATGTCCCATGCGTTCGTGTCATTCCCGACCGTGACAGCCGTTGCAACTTGTGCGATCCTCTCCAAGATTGTTCGCAATCAGAAGGACGGGCAGGGCCAACTTCTGATCGCGGTCCAATTTTTGTTGGGGAAGCAATAGGCAGGTTTACCCATCAGCGTTCCGGGAACGTGCGGATGGATCGCCGTTGGACTTCGACTTCCCCCGTTTGCCCCGGCTCTTTTTCGCTTGCGGCGTGGCGACTTTTTCACCTCGCATCGTGGCAATTTTATCTCGCAGTAGTGCCGCTCGCTCGAACTCCATGTTCTGGGCCGCCTCCAACATCTCCTTGTGGAGTTCTTCGAGGTACTCGGCCGTCACGACATCTTGGGCCGAATTGCCAGCCACTTCTTGGGCGAGTTCGTGCGCCTTCACTTCGTCCTCGATGCCACTCTGGATCGCGTTTTTCACGGTGCGGGGGGTGATGCCATGCTCTTGGTTGTACGCCAGTTGAATCACCCGCCGCCGGTCGGTTTCGCCGATCGCCCGTTGCATGGAGGCGGTCATCACGTCGGCGTAAAGGATCACCTCGGCGTTCACGTTGCGTGCCGCCCGGCCCATCGTTTGAATCAGTGACTTGTCGGACCGCAAAAACCCTTCCTTGTCGGCGTCTAGAATGGCCACGAGCGCCACTTCAGGGAGGTCGAGACCTTCCCGCAACAAGTTCACGCCCACCAGCACGTCAAACGCCCCTTCCCGCAATTCACGCAGCGTGGTGACCCGTTCAATCGCGTCCAACTCGGAGTGCAGCCATTTACACCGGACGCCGCCGTCGCGGAAGTAGTTGACGAGGTCTTCCGCCATCCGCTTGGTCAGGACCGTGACCAGGGTTCGCTCGTTCTTCACCGACCGCAGTTCGATTTCCTTGACGAGGTCTTGCACCTGTCCGCGTGCCGGTTTGACGTGAATAATCGGGTCTACCAACCCGGTGGGGCGGATCACTTGTTCGACGATTTCCCCGCCGGATTTCTCCAACTCATAAGGCCCCGGCGTGGCGCTGAGGCACAGACATTTCGTCAGCCGTTTTTCAAATTCCTCGAACCGCATCGGGCGGTTGTCCATTGCGCTGGGCAACCGGAAACCGTGTTCGACCAGCGTGGTTTTTCGCGCCTGGTCGCCGAAGAACATTCCGCGCACTTGTGGTAACGAGACGTGAGATTCATCCACAACGAGCAAGAAATCGTCCGGGAAAAAGTCTAACAATGTATACGGCGGCTGGCCCGGTAATAACCCGGTGAACCAACGAGAGTAGTTCTCAATCCCGGAACAATATCCCACTTCGCGCAACATGTCGAGATCATACCGGGTGCGGGCTTTCAATCGTTCGGCTTCAAGGAGTTTGCCTTCCAACTTAAATTGCGCCAAGCGGTCCGTAAGTTCTTGCTCAATACCTTGAATGGCAACTTTCACCCGTTCGTCCGATGTCACGAAGTGCCGGGCGGGGTAAATATAAGTTTCATCAAGGGACTTAATCGTCTCCCCACTGACGGGGTGAATGATCGAAATCGCGTCGATTTCGTCGCCAAATAGCTCAATCCGGAACGCGACTTCTTCGGTCGCGGGCCAGATTTCAATGGTGTCCCCCCGCACCCGCACCTTGCCGCGTTCAAACGCAATGTCGTTGCGTTGGTACTGTATGTCAATCAACTTCACCAATAAACTATCGCGGTCTAACATCTCGCCTTTCACAAGGCGGATCACCATGCGTTTGTAATCACTCGGGGAACCGAGGCCGTAGATACACGATACCGATGCGACAATAATCACATCTTCCCGACTGACAAGCGCTGCCGTGGCGGCGAGGCGGAGGCGATCAATGTTTTCATTGATGCTCGAATCCTTTTCGATGTAGATATCACGTTGCGGAATATACGCTTCGGGCTGATAGTAATCGTAATAGCTGACAAAGTATGATACCGCATTGTGGGGAAAGAAGTTCTTAAACTCCTTGTACAACTGCGCTGCCAAGGTCTTGTTGTGGGCCAACACCAACGTCGGCTTGTTCAGCGCCGCGATAATGTTCGATGCCGTGAACGTCTTCCCGGTCCCGGTGGCGCCGAGCAACACCTGTAACGGTTTGCCGGCGGCGAAACACTTCAGCAGTTCCGCAATCGCGTGCGGCTGGTCGCCGGCCGGTTCGTACTCGCTGACAAGCTGAAATTTTGCCGCCATCGGGAATGGCTCCTGAGTTTGCGTTCGGTCCATCTCAATTGTAGGTGCCAACTGGACCGACTTCGATTGTCACTGTCGAGGTCGGTTGTGCGGCCTACAATTACGACATGATTACTTGGTTCCGCAATCGTCGTCGGCGCAAGTTGCTGGAAGAGCCGTTCCCGCCGTGGTGGGAGGTGATCTTGCAGCGAAACGTCGCGCTTTACCCACGGCTTTCCCCGGCGGAACGGGCGAAGTTGCGGGACATTCTGCGGATACTGCACGCCGAAAAAACCTGGGAGAGTGCGAACAGTTTGCACGTCACCGAGGAGATGAAAATCACCATCGCCGCGCAAGCCGCACTGTTGCTGCTGGGTGTCAACCACGATTATTTCGCGCGGGTGTCGTCGATTGTGGTCTACCCGAGTGCTTTTGCGACGCCGAACCCCGAGGACGATTGGGAAGACGACGAACTTTCCGATATGAGCATCGAGGGGCAAGCGGTCTACCGTGGGCCGGTAATTTTGGCGTGGAACCACGTCTTGAACGAGGGCCGCGATTTGGAGCAAGGGCACAACCTCGTGATTCACGAGTTTGCCCACCAGCTCGACTTCCTGGACGACGTGGTGAACGGCACGCCACCGCTCGATAGCCCGCAGCAGGAAGCCCGTTGGCACCAGGTCATGCAAGCTGCGTTTGATGCGCACGTGAAGGCCATCAAGCACGACGCCGAGACGATTTTTACCGAACATGCCGCCGAGAACGAGACCGAATTCTTCGCCGATGCCGCCGAGGTGTTTTACTGCGCCCCCGTGATCCTGAAGGACGAGCACCCCGAAGTTTACGACCTGCTTGCAGGCTACTTCCGCGTGAACCCGTTGGCGTGGTTCCCGGAAGGCTAGCGGCACGTCACGCCGCAAACGTTGAACCACTTTCCCGCCGAACCCGCCGCCGAACCAACTCCGTCAATCCCAGGCTTGCCACGCTGACCGCGAGGTAGGTCGAGGGTTCGGGGACCGGGACTAGCTCGAAGGCACCAGCGCTGCCGATGAACTGGGCGTCGCCTATACCAAATCCACTGAATTGCACGTGCGTCAGGAAGGCGGTGTAAGTGGCATTCAAGCTCGCCCCACCGAAGAGGATCTTCCCGTTCGTCCCGGACGCGCCAATCGTGCCAGTCCAACCCAGAATTGTCAACGTGCCAACGGGGCTGGCATTGATGTCGGCAAACGTCAGGGTGTGAACGCCCGTCCCCAGCGAGATTGTCGAATCCGCAGCGAGCGTAAGCGGGCCGACCGCTTGGGCGTTGCCTGCCGTTGCGCCGGTGCTCAGCGTGCCACCTGAAAGCGTGATGATGCCCGTGTTTGGCAGCACATTCGTCGTTCCCAGTTGTACGGTGCCACCCGCGATCGTCGTCCCACCCGTGTACGTGTTCGCCCCGCCCAAGGTCAACACGCCGCTGCCCGACTTCGTGACCGACCCGGCCCCGACAATCGTGCCGGTGTAGTTCGACGCGCCCGACCCGTTGACGTTGAATTGGCTGCCGACGTTGACCAAGTTGATGACCGGCGTACTTCCGCTGGCGTTGGTTAACTGCCCGGTGGAAACCGTACCGCCCGAGCCGGCCGTGCCCACGTTGACACCGGACGCCGTGTTCCAAAGGGTGAGCGTCCCCGTGACGTTTGCGGACGCGCCGTTCGTCACGTTGAGCGTGCCGAGTCCGCCTGAAACGAGGTTGCTACCGCCGACGTAAACATTCCCGGTGTTATTCCAAGTCGTGCCAGCACCAGTGATGCTGAGTATCCCGATGCTGGGATTGGTTGTTCCTTCACTGTTAATACCAGCGGCAATCGTCGTAGTCACCGTTTGAAGCGTCCCGCCGCCCTGGACGAACAGGTTGGCCTTGCCGAGATACTCCGCAATGGCCAGCGATGGCGTTGGTTCACCAGCGTTGGTCAGGTTGTAGGTCGCGCCGGATGGAATGCTGAACTGGACATTGCCCTGACGGACGCTGGCGCGGTCGTTGACCGTCGTACCGGCCGGCAGCGTGACCGTGTAGTTCGTCGTGCCGTCCCCGTTGCGGCTGAAGATCACGTGGTCCGTTGCCGTCGGAACAACGCCGTCGTACCAGTTCGCGGCGGTGGCGAAGTTCCCGGTGATCCCGCCGGGGGTTGTCGCGTTGATACTCGCCCACCGTTTTTCGCCGGCCACACTCGGAATGATCTCGGAAGCTTGTGTCGCCCAAACTTGGCTCTGCGTGCCAGCCGTGCCCGAGACGAACTCTTGCGTGGACCAAAAGATGCCAGGGTCCGTGGGATCGACATTTGTGGTGCTGTAGTCCCCCCATCGCTTGACGCCTGTGGCGGTACCTTCCGCAGCATTGAAGCCGATGTATTCTGCCAAACCTCGCCGCACTTCGACTTGTGTGCCCAGCGACAAAGTTGAGCCAACCAGTGTCCCCACCGAAACCGTGGCGCTCGGGTTCCGATTTAACGCACTGCCACTCCCGATGAACCCGGATCGGGTGTATCCCACCACGACATCACCACGAGCATTTGCCGCGATCGACCCGATGTAGTAGTCGAAATTCGCTTCGCCGAGTGTGGACTCCGCGACCACCGCGTTTGTGGTGGCGTTCAACACGGTGACACGAAGGGCGGCTCGTGACGCCTGGCCGATTCCGTGAACCGAATACACCAGATTCCCGACCCGGTAAACGGACGACCCGAACCGATGGTCCAACGGATCCATCGTGAACACCGATACCGCTGTATTCGCCGCATTCGGCTGTCGCGCGTCTGGTGGATTGCTGGTAGCCGCAACAGTGGTAACCGATGTGCTGCCTAGCGTCGCACCAGGGTTCGTTGTCCCGGTCAAGGGGGTTACGTTAACGGAATTAACGTTGCCCACGGCGTAAATCGACGCGGCGGTAGAGTTGGTTTGGCCGAGATTAGAGTTTGTGACACCCTGAAGTGTGAAACCGACTGTGTTCGCATTGAGGTTTGCAAACTGTGTCGCATTGGCCAACGTCGGAGTTGTCAGCAGCAGGTCGGCTTTCGGAA
>JANLRE010000030.1:0-25087 GCA_031368205.1 Fimbriiglobus sp.
CTGCAAGAGGTCGGCCAAAAATACGACATGCCGGTGGTCACGGAAGTGATGGACCCGCGACAAGTTGAACTCGTGTGCAAGTACACGGACATGCTGCAACTCGGCGCCCGCAACATGCAGAACTTCGACCTGCTCAAGGAATGCGGTCGAACACGGGTGCCGGTGCTACTCAAGCGCGGCATGAGTGCCACTGTGAAAGACCTACTGATGTCCGCCGAGTACATCCTCGCCGAAGGCAACATGAACGTGGTTCTGTGCGAACGCGGCGTGCGCAGCTTCGAGGACAGCACGCGGAACATGCTCGACCTGTCCGCCGTTCCGAACGTGAAAGGCCAATCCCACCTGCCGATTATCGTGGACCCCAGCCACGCAACGGGGCGACCGGATTTAATCCCGAGCATGTGCCGCGCCAGCGTGGCCGCCGGTGCGGACGGCGTTCACGTTGAAGTCCACAATTGCCCCGAGAAAGCCTTGTCGGACGGCCCCCAAGCCTTGCTGCCACACCAGTTCCTCGACCTCATGGGCGACCTCCGCCGGATAGCCACCGTAATGGGGCGTGAGTTCGCCGCGCCCGCTCCCACCCAAAACTAAAACCCACGAAAGCCCACGAAAGCCCACGGATTATCATCCGTGGGCTTTGGAGTATCCCTCGTGTCAAGAAACAAGTTTATCGCTGGCAACTGGAAGATGTTCACCACTAGCCAAGCCGCCGTCGATTTGGCAGCGGCCATTGCGGACGGCTTACCGCCTAACACGACAACGCAAGTGGCCGTCTGCCCGCCGATGCCGTGGCTAACTGCCGTTGCGGACATGTTGCGTGACTCCGTGATTTCCGTGGGTGCGCAGAATTGTCACTTTGAAAAAGAAGGCGCCCAGACCGGCGAAACCTCCGCGATCATGATTGCTGACGCAGGCTGTGATTACGTCATCATTGGGCATAGCGAACGACGGCACGGGTTTGGCGAAAGTGATGAGTTGTTGAACAAGAAGGCCAAAGCCGCTCTTGGGGCGGGACTCTCGGTCATCTTCTGTATCGGCGAACTGCTTGCGGAGCGGGAAGCGAACAAGACGGAAGCAGTTCTCGATTCGCAACTGACGCACGGTCTCGTGGGGATTACCCCAGAACAAATGGCAAACATTGTGATCGCCTACGAACCCGTGTGGGCCATCGGCACCGGGAAAGTGGCGACGATCGAACAAGCCCAAGCGGCCCATGCCTTCATCCGGCAAAAAATCCGCAGCCTGTTTGGCGAGAATGTGGCGAACGCCCTCCTTATCCAATACGGCGGATCGGTGAAGCCCGACAACGCCGCTGCACTGCTCCATCAACCCGATGTCGATGGCGCACTGGTCGGCGGAGCGAGCTTGAAAGCAGATTCATTCCTCGCCATCATCGCCGCAGCAAAATAGTGACTCGGTTCAGACCGTGAGTCTTGAAACCGTTGCGTCCGGTCATACGATTACATTTCCTATTTGGCGACCAATGGAGGTTGGAGTCGTGATGTTGCTTGCCAATGCTTCGACGTTTTCGATCGCGCTCAACGTGGTCGTGATTATTTTGAGTCTGCTATTAATGTTCTTGGTGCTGATTCAACGCGGCAAGGGCGGCGGGTTAGCGGGCGCGTTCGGTGGGGCCGGTGGCTCCAGTCCGTTCGGTTCCCGTGCTGGTGATGCGTTCACCAAAATTACGCTCTATCTGGCCGCCGTTTGGGTTCTGGTCATCATGATTCATGTGAAGGTTGCCAACGGGGACAGCAAGCGTAGTGAAAGCGCCCCACAATCCATGCAGGCTGACCAGTAAGTCCGTTTCACGCCAGGAATTATCACCCGTGTTGTTCAGCATGACCGGATTTGGGGACGCCCGAGCGACAGGTTTGGGGTTCACGGTCGGTATCGAAGTTCGGTCGGTGAACAACCGCCACCTTAAGCTGACCGTTCGTGGCACCGAGCCTTATCATCTTCTCGAATCCGAGTTCGAGAAGGTGGTGCGGAAGTCGGTCCGTCGCGGGACCGTGTTGATTCACATTCGGGTGGACCGACAGACGAAACCCGGCGAATTGAAGCTCAACACGACGGCGCTGCGAACCTACCTCGACCAAATTCGCACTGTTTGTTCGGAAGCCGGTTCACCGGAATTACTTCCACACTTGGTTTCGGGAATGCTTGGTCTACCGGGGATCGCGCCGGAATCCGGGCTAACGGGTGGGCCACCCGACGACGAGTGGCCGTTGATTGAAAAGACCCTGGAGACGGCGCTCAAAAAATTGGACGTGGCCCGCAAAGACGAAGGCCGCGCGATGGCGAACGAATTGCTGGAACACCATCGGAACCTATCCGAGGGGCTTCAGACGATTCAATTGCACTTGCCCGCCGTGATGACGGACTACCGCACCCGATTGCTGGACCGCATCAAACAAGCCGTTGCCGACGCCGGGGTGATGGTCCAACCGGATCACCTGATTCGGGAAGTCGCCCAGTACGCGGACCGGACCGACGTGGCCGAAGAGATTCACCGATTGACTGCCCACTTGGAGCAGTTCGCCGAGTTGATTCAGACGGGGTCCGACGGTGCCGGACGACGACTTGAATTCGTCGCCCAAGAAATGGGCCGGGAAGTAAACACACTCGGGTCCAAGGCCGGGGACGTGACGATTTCCCGGCAGGTGTTCGAGTTAAAAGCCAGCCTCGAAAAGATCCGCGAATTGGTACAGAACGTGGAATGAGTGCGACCCCGCGAGCGCCGTTGATCGTGGTGGCCGGCCCCAGCGGGGTCGGCAAGACCACGGTTGTCAATGACGTGTTAGCACGCGCCAAATTCCCGTTACGGCGGGCGATCACGGCCACCAGTCGGGCGCCGCGACCCGGTGAGCGGGCCAACGAAGACTACCACTTTTGGACTGTGGACCAGTTCCAAAAAGCGCTCGCTGCCGGGGACATGTTGGAACACGCCATTGTGCATGGGCGTGATTTCTACGGAACACCGCTCGCGGAAGTCGAACCGCACCGTCAAGCCGGGATTGGCATTCTGTTAGTGATTGACGTGCAGGGGGCGGCAAGTGTGCGACAAAAATACCCCCACGATCACGTGTCGGTTTTTGTCATGGCACCGAGCGATCAAGACTTAGAAGCCCGGCTACGGAGTCGGGGAAGCGAAGACGAAGCGAAGATTCAACGTCGGCTCCAGACAGCGCGTGAAGAAGTGGGGCGGGCGAACGAGTTCGATCACCAACTCGTGAACGCCGACCGGACCGAAGCAACCGAAACACTGGAAGCCATCATCCGCGACCAGTTTTATTTGAGAGGGTTTTAGCGATGCTTGATGACCTAAAAGAAGAAGAAATTGTCAACAAAGTCGGCGGCCGCTTCAAGCTGTCCGTGCTGATTCAGAAGCGAATGGTCGCCCTGAACACCGGCGCGAAGCAACTGGTGGATTTGCGCACCAGCGACAAAATGGCCGTCGTGCTCCAGGAGATTTTGCAAGACAAAATCTACCTCGACCCGACCGGCGAAGTGGCAACGACCAACATGACGATCAGCATGAATTTGCCGTCGCCGTACTTCGGTGGCGGGGTCGCCAGTCCGCAAGTTCAAGGCGAACACGCCCCCGCGAAAAGCGAGGATTAACCCGCGAACAGTGAGGGGCTTCGGCCCCTCGCGGTTCGGCTTTGCAATTCAATTCGCGCGCGTCTCAAATCGAACCATGTCCGTCGCAGCAGCGTAGTGGTAAAACAACACGAGTTCCTCGTCAATCCACGATCGCTTACCGGGTGGGCTATGCCCGAACTTGCTCCACGTTTACCGTCCAACAATCCCGGCACCGAACCCACCTATGCGCCCATTTCGTGGACGGCGGTGGCGGCGCTGACCGTGGCGATTGGCTATGTACTGGTCACGCTGATGTTTGCTGTGTCGGCACTCACCAAAAAGCAATCCCTCATTGAGCCGTGGTTGCTGCTGCTACCGGCCTTGGCGGTGGTCTTGGCGTTCGTGGCCCGGCGTCAGATTCACTCGTCGGAAGGAACCCGCACGGGCGAGAAGTACGCCAACACGGGTTGGTGGATCGCCATCCTGGGTGGGTTGGGTTACATCGCTTACCTCGGTGGGGTTGAATATGCGGTCAAGAGTGACGCGAACCGGGAATTTGCAAGCTGGACGAACAGCCTCAAGAGTCTGGATCCGACAAATCCGCAAGACCCCAACTTCTTCGCCGCAACCTACATGATGATTCCACCGGGTGCTCGAAGTGCCGTGAAAGGGACGCAAGACGTGCAAGGCATTGAATCGACGTTCCGGGACATTGTGCTTGGCTTTCGCTCCAGTGATGTGGTGCGAATCTGCTCCCGCAATCCCGGTGCGGTCGATTTTAAGGTCAAAGGTCTCCGCGACTGGGAGCAGAAGACCACGCAGATTAGTTGCACATTGACAGCAACGCTCATCACGCCGGAAGGCGAATACAATCTGGTCGTTCCCATGCGGGCGGATGTCAACGACAAGAAACAACGTGCCTGGCAAATTGTGCCAGCGGGCGATGGATTCGTCAAGGAAGGACGCAAGCTCACACCTTACGGTTGGCAATTGGATTACATCGAGTACACCGGCAAAACATTCGCCTTTCAGTTCATGAACACGCTCGGCAAAGAAGGCGGCCAACTGGTCGCTTACAACGGCTTTATCCAGCCGGGAACTTCGCCGATTGAGTCGCAGAAAATGTATCAGGACATCGCCAGTACCGTCCAGCCGCGCGCGGCCGTGATGGGAGTGATCTCGGGCGTCATGCCGGAACCCGCAGGAGCGATGACGCACTTGTACACGCAAATCTTCGCCAAGCCGGACGGCAAGCCACCGGAAGGCCTGGACCTGGAAAAGTTCAAATTTTGCTGGAAGACGCCGCAACATATCGTGCCACCGGGTACATCGTTGAAGTCGAACCCCGATACGAATTCGGTGCTGCGAATCGAGGGATCGAAAGTGGAATTGATCGTCCCAGTGGAATTCGTGACCTCCAATGAAGGGCAACAGCCACCCACCGCCCGTGGGAAACTTGTTTTGGGTCTCCCAAAAGATGCGGAAGCGGCACTCCTTGCCGATTTGGCCAAACGGAGAGACTCCGCCGCGTCGGCGCCCAAGACAGACAGATACCCCGATGAGTTCAAAGAAGCAAAATTACCACCGTGGCGGATCACGCGAATTATCTCCGACTTGAAGCCCGTGGCAGTTGAACAGGCAACACGGGAAGGCCCTGGTCCACCGCCTGGCGCGCATTAACCGTCAGGCACCGATGTGCCACGGCACTTCGATTCTTCAAATTGTCAGATGTTGTCGGCACGTGTCGGGCTGCGGATGTCTAAAATAGAAGTGTCTATTAAAGTCAACTGCCCGACGAGATGAACCATGTCCCTGCAAAGCGGGTTTAGCCCGATCGAAGACGCCCTCGCCGAACTCCGAGCCGGGCGGATGATTGTTCTCGTCGATGACGAACAGCGGGAAAACGAAGGCGACCTCGTGATGGCCGCCGAGGCGATCACGCCAACCGCCGTCAATTTCATGATCCGCGAAGCCTGCGGGCGGCTTTGCGTTTCCATGAGTAAACCCGTCGCGGATCAACTCGGTCTCGAGTTGTTACCCGGTCTTCAACTCGATCCGAGTGCCACACCCTTTACACGCAATTTTGATGCACGGACTGGTATCTCCACGGGTATTTCTGCGCAGGATCGCTGTCGAACGATCCAAGTCTGTGCGAACCCCGGCAGCGTGTCGAACGATCTCGTCCGGGACAAAGGCCACATGGACGGCTTGATCGCCCGCAACGGCGGCGTGCTGGTCCGGGCGGGCCACACCGAGGGGGTCGTTGATCTCTGCCGGATGGCGGGCTTCCGCGAAGTCGGCGTGCTGTGCGAAATCCTTAACGAAGACGGCACGATGGCCCGGTTGCCGGACTTGCGGGAGTATTGCAACAAGTACAAGCTCACGATGTGCAGTATCGCCGACCTGATCGAGTATCGTCGCCGAAAGGAAAAGCTGGTCAAGCGTGAGATTGCTCTGAAGTTGCCCACCGATTACGGCACCTTCGATCTGTTTGCGTATTCCTCGTTCGTCGATTCCGATCTTCACCTCGCGTTGAGTCTGGGCGGCATCGGCTTGGAATCAACACTCGGCGCGGTCGTGCCCCAAGAGGAACCCGTTCTGGTGCGCATGCACTCCGAGTGCCTGACGGGTGACGTGCTCCACAGCCAGAAATGCGATTGCGGGCCGCAACTGGACTACGCAATGAAGCAAATCGCCGATGTCGGTCGTGGGGTCATTGTGTACATGCGGCAGGAAGGGCGAGGCATCGGATTATTGAACAAATTAAGAGCCTACAAGTTACAGCAAGACGAAGGACTCGATACCGTTGAAGCCAACCGCCGCCTGGGCTTTGCAGCGGACTTGCGGCACTTCGGCATTGGTGCCCAGATTCTCCACGATCTCGGCGTGCGACAAATCCGCCTCCTGACGAACAACCCGCGCAAAGTGATCGGCCTGGACGGGCACGGCTTGAAGATCGTCGAACGCATCCCCATTCAAATGCAACCCGGCGAACACAACGCCAGCTACCTCCGCACGAAGCGCGAAAAGCTTGGCCACCTGCTCGACGAGCAGGTGGCGACTGACGGGCAGTGAGTTTCGCAGTTCCTCACAAGATCGGCGGATAGCCCAGACTGCGGCGGATGAGGGTGATTTGCCCCAAGTGCATGGACGTGTGAAGCCCCATAAACAATGCGGCTTCACCTCGACAACTGAATAGCGGGCTTGGCACGACGGGTGGTTCATGCAACTTGGCGAGGTCGGCGGCCAACACGGTGGCGATCAATTTCGCACGATGTGTGTCAAATAACTTCACCAATTCAATCGGGTCACCAAACCCCGACTGAGTGTTCGCGGACGCTTTCGTGGTCGCAAACTTCGCTTCAAACTCTGCCGGAAGTGTCGGCAATTCAGTCACACCCAGGCCGACGAGGGACCGTCGATCCGTGAGGGTCAAGTGCCCGATGATCCAGGCAGCACAGTTCACGCCGGGACTGGGTTGGTGTTCAAAATCACTCGGCTTCAAATCATCGACGTAGCGATGAAACAGCATCGTGGACGCCTTCAAACTGTATGCGATTGCGCCGTTCGGCGTGGTGAACATTTCTGGGTCTCTCCTTGTGCATATGACTCCGTCACAGCCGTGGTCCGGCGGCGACGACATCCGGGCCGGCCATCGCCGCGTACTGTTCAAAGTTTTTGCGAAACAGTTCCGCTAGCTTCTTCGCCGTGGCATCGTATTCAAGCTTATCAGGCCACATGTTGCGTGGGAGTAACACTTCGCTGGAAACGTTCGGACAAGCGGTCACCACGTGAAACCCGAAGTTCGGATCGACGACCGTGGGGGCTTTGGCCAGTTCCCCGGAATGAACGGCGTCGATAATGGCGCGAGTGACCGCCAGCTTCATCCGCTTGCCGTTTTCGTAACTCCCGCCGCTCCAGCCGGTGTTCACCAACCACACATTGGCTTTGTGCTTCTGTAACTTCTCGGCGAGAAGTTCGGCGTATTTGGCGGGGTGCCAGACCAAAAACGGCCCGCCGAAACAGGGGCTAAACGTCGCCCCTGGTTCCGTCACTTCCACTTCGGTCCCCGCAATTTTGGCCGTGTAACCGCTGATGAAGTGGTACATCGCCTGTTGCGGCGTGAGCTTGGCCACGGGCGGGAAGACCCCGAACGCATCGCAGGTTAGGAAAATCACGTCGGTCGGGTGATCGGCCATGCACGGAATCTTGGCGTTCTTGATGTACTCGATCGGGTACGCCCCGCGAGTATTTTGGGTGATGCTGGCGTCGTGGAAGTCCACGTAGTTGTCTTCGAGCAGAACGACGTTTTCCAGCACGGAGCCGTAGTGCAGCGCGTTGTAAATGTCCGGCTCCGACTCCGCCGAGAGGTCAATCGTTTTCGCGTAACACCCCCCCTCAATATTGAAGATGCCGGCATCGCTCCAGCAGTGTTCATCATCCCCGATGAGCAACCGTTTCGGATCGGCGGAGAGCGTGGTTTTCCCGGTGCCAGACAATCCGAACAGTATTGATGTTTTGCCGTCGTGGGACGTGGTTGCGGAGCAGTGCATACTCAGGATGCCGGCTTTGGGCATCAGGTAGTTCATGATCGTGAACACACCCTTTTTCATTTCGCCGGCGTACTCGGAACCGAGGATCACGAGTTCCTTGTCCTCAAAACTCAGGTCGATGCTGGTCTTAGAGGTCATCCCGCTCGTCAGGCGGTTCGCGGGGAACTCACCGGCGTTGGTAATGACGAAGTCCGGCGTCCCGAAGTTGGCGAGTTCGTCTTTGGTCGGGCGGATCAGCATGACGTGCATGAACAGCGCGTGATACGGCCGCGAGCAGATGACCCGCACTTTCAGTCGGTGTTGCGGATCCCACCCGGCGAAGCCGTCGAAGACATAAATTCGCGGGCGTGTGTTCAGGTAGTCGCGTGCGCGTTCGCGGTTGATGAGAAAGCTAGGCCGTTCCAGCGGGATGTTGACGGCACCCCACCAAACGTCGTCCTGGGAGTCGGGGTGTTGAACAACACGCTTGTCCTTGGGCGAGCGCCCGGTCTTGTCGCCCGAATACGCAACAAGGGCGCCTTGCGACGCGACACGAGCCTTGTCCGAGCGAATCGCGTCTTCGTACAACTCGGCGGGCGACGGGTTGTGGCGAACGTCCGCAACGGTGATGTCGTATTCTTTGAGCGATATTCCAGGCATAGTTCAGCCCTGCTAACCTGAGCAAAAAACGAGAGGTTACCGCTCAGGTTAGTGGGTTGTGATTGAAGTGAGTAGCCAGCCTCAGCAGTTCATCACCCGGCGTTGGTGCCGACGGTTTTGAAGTCTTCCATCGCGCGGGCGACGGCGAGCGGGAGGATTTTCCGCAGCCGACGGCCGCGACGGAGGTCGGCCCAGTTTTTCAGGATATACTCGGCTTGGCGACTTCCGGTGCGGGCGTGGTACTTCACGATTAGCGGGTGAATCCACTCGTAATCGACGTAGGTGCTATCCACAATGGCCACGCTGCGGGAGTGTAGCTTGGCGGGGGCTTCGCCCTTCGGATCGAAGACGAAAAGTTCCCCACCCGTCATGCCCGAACCGATTTCATTTTCGATCGGCCCCAGAATGAGTACACGTCCGCGGGTCATGTACTCGCACGCATACTTCCCGGCAGCTTCCGCAACAATTGTGGCCCCCGAGTTACGAATCCCGAGGCGGTGCCCCGCACGCCCGCCGATGAAAATGTACCCACCCGTTGCACCATACGCGATGTTGTTCCCGGCGATGCTCTGGATTTCACCGCCGTAGTTGGACATGCCGTAGTCGAGGGTGACGACGACGGTGCCCCCGGCGATGCCCTTGGCCACACCGTCTTGGGCGAAGCCTTGGAGTTCCAAATCCATGCCGTCCAGGCACCACGCCCCGAAGCTCTGGCCCGCTTCGCCTTCAAAGCGGACGTGGATTTTTTTGGCGTTCGGCATCCCTTCGCGGCCGTACAGCTTGCCAATTTGCCCGGCGATGGTGGCCCCGACGGCGCGGTCGCTGTTGCGGATGCGGAACAACAACGAGGCGTTTTGCCCGGCATCAATTGCGTCGTGGGCGGCTGCGAAAATCTTCTCGTTCAGCGTCGTACCCGGCACCGCACAGATGCCAGTTTGCCCGGCCACTTGCGGGAAGTTGATGTCCAGTTCCGACATCGCCATGTCCGGGCGGATGAACCGCGACACGTTGATGGTTTTGATCCGCTCCTTCACGTCGGTGCGTTTTTCTAACAGGTCGCTGCGACCTGTTAGTTCGGCGATGTGCTTGTAGCCCATCCCCGCAATGATGTGCCGGACTTCGTCGGCCACGGCAAACAAATACGCCTTCGTATGCTCCGGGTGGCCCTTGAAGATTTCCGGCGACCCGGTGATCCCCGTCGGGCAGTTCGGAATGTGGCAGGACTTGCACACGATGCAACCGACCGACACCATCAGCCCTTGGCCGAAGCTGAACTGGTCGGCGCCGAACAGCGCGTACTTCACCACGTCGTAGCCGTTTTTGATGCCGCCCCCGACGCGGAGCTTGACGGTTTTCCGGATGCCGTTGGTGACGAGGGCTTGGTGCGCTTCCGCCAGTCCCATCTCGCTGGGCAACCCGGCGTGTTCCTTCGACGAAACCATCGCCGCCCCGGTGCCGCCGTCGATGCCGTCAATTTCAATGATGTCCGCGCCGGCTTTCGCCACGCCGACCGCGATCGTGCCGATGTTATCCACCGCCACCAGCTTCACCGAAACCGGCTTGCCGGGGTTCACGGCTTTCAAGTCGTAAATCAGTTGGGCGAGGTCTTCGATCGAATAAATGTCGTGGTGCGGTGGTGGGGAAATCAGGTCAGTGCCCGGCTTGGCGAAGCGAATCTCCGCAATCTCGGCGGTCACCTTCTTGCCCATCAGTTGCCCGCCCTCACCGGGCTTCGCACCTTGGGCCATCTTGATTTGCAGCTCGTCCGCGTTGATGAGGTACTCCGCATCCACCCCAAACCGACCGGACGCCACCTGACGAATCCGACTGCGGAACCGGCTCTTGTTCAGGTTCTTGGGGTCCAGCGCGTAGATGTCCGGATGGTCCTGGCGTTGCTTCAAAATCCGCTGCCAATAATCCCCCCAGGCGCGGGCGGGGATGTCGTTACGCCACCGGGCTTCGCCCCCTTCCCCGCTGTTGCTCAGACCGCCGATTTCGTTCATGGCCGCTGCAATCGTCATGTGCGAGGCGCCCGTCAGTGCACCGTGGCTCATGGCCGCACCGCGGAAGTGGTTGCAGATGAGATCGACGGCGGTTTGCGTTTCTTGCACCGGCACGACAGGCTTGTCGGTTTTCTTGATGACGAACAGATCACGTAACACCGTGGGCGGTCGGGTTGCGACCATCTTGGAGAACTTGTCAAACTTCAACTCGACCCGTTGCAGCGCGTCCGGGTCTTTCTCTTCGGGCGGTGCGGTGTAGGCCAGTTCGCCGCCGCCCATTTCCGGTTCGGGGTGCGCTTCCTTGACGGCTTCGCGGAGGGCCATTCGCACTTTCGCGTTGAAGGCGTGGTAATCCAAATGACGACCGAGGGGCAAGTTTTGCTTCGCCATTTTCTCTGCTTGATCGACACGCCACATGGCGTCATCGACCAACTCGGCCAACCCGATGCCGCCAATGCGTGAGGGGAAATCGCCGAGGTAGTGCATCAACTCCGGGCCGAACCCGACGGCTTCAAACAGCATCGCGCCGCGATAGCCTTCGATCGTCGTGATGCCCATCTTGGAAATGATCTTCAGCAGTGAATCTTCGAGCGCGTAGAACAGGTTTCGCAACGCCTCGTGCGATTCGAGCTTCACTTCTTGCTTCGATTCC
The DNA here is from genome assembly GCA_031368205.1 of Fimbriiglobus sp. Classification (GTDB taxonomy): domain Bacteria; phylum Planctomycetota; class Planctomycetia; order Gemmatales; family Gemmataceae; genus Fimbriiglobus. The sequence continues at coordinate 11,433 of JANLRE010000030.1, forward strand.
GGGTGCTTCCACTTCAAGCCGTCTTTGACGAGGCGCAGCATCAAGTACGGGTGAACCGCGTCGGCACCGAACGCCACCAACACCGCGATGTCGTGGCCTTCCTGAATGTCGCCCGCTTGAACAATGAGTGAGCAGCGGTCCCGTAGCCCTTGCTGGCAGAGGAAATTATGAACCGCCCCGAGCGCGAGCAGCGACGGCAGCGGGTCGAGGCCGCGCTTGCAGGCTTCCTTGTCGCTGATGCACAGCACGTGGTAGCCTTCTTGCACCGCTTTCCCAGCCGCGTCACGCAAGGCTTCCAGCGCGGCCCGAAACGCTTCCACGCCGCCACTCAGCCGGAACGTGGCGTCGAGAACTTTGAAGCCGAGGAGTTCGTTTTGGCGAACTTCTTCCACGACCGCGTCGCTGATGATCGGCGACGACAATTCCATTTGCTTGATGGGCAAGTCGTCGCCGTTTTCTGTGCCCCGAGCGGTCAATGAGGAACGGCCGATGTACGTCGTCAGCGACATCGCCCCGCCTTCGCGGTAGGGGTCGATCGGCGGGTTCGTGACTTCGGCAAAGGTCTGTTGGCAATACTTGAACAAAGTCGGGTGGAACTCGCTGAACACGGTCAGCACGCGGTCGTGCCCCATGCTACTGAGTGGTTCTTTGGAGAGCTTCGCCATGTCCTTAACGAACGTCGCGCGCGAGAAGTCCCAACCCGCAGCTTGCAGGAGCGTTTCGAGCGTCCAGGCGCGTTCCTTCTCCATCGCATCGACAATGTCTTCGGTTTGCCGGGTGAAGTCGAAGCCTTCGGTCATCACCACTTGTCGCTTGTTCAACTCGTGAATGTCGCCGAGTTCTCGTTTCGCTTCGGTCACCACTCGGCCCATGACTTGGTGACTATCGAGCCGTTCGCCGGTGGTGGTATCGAGCGCAATCATCTGGCCGGGTTGGAGCTGCCCGCTGGCGACGATCGTGGTGTTATCCAGGCCGAACACGCCGGATTCGGACCCGATGTACAACCAACCGCGTTTGTCCGAACACCAGCGCACCGGCCGCAACCCCATCCGATCGACGAGGCCCACCAGAATGCGGCCATCGGAAGCAACCAAGCCGGCGGGGCCGTCCCAAGCACACAGGCTTCCGTAGGTGCGGCGACAGTACGTGAACAGTTGGAACGCATCCGGACCCCACACGTCCGCTTCCGTGTCCCAGACCGGCGGCAGTGACAACCGCATCGCACGCAGTAGGCTCCAGCCTTGTTTGTTCACGAGGTAGTCGAGCCATTCGTCGAGGCTCCCGCTATCGCTCATGAATTTGGTGAGCATGTCCCCGCCGGGTAGCGGGGGATTCAAGCCGCGCGAGAACGCTTGCACCGCGTTGCGGTTCGTCCGAATCGTGTTGATTTCGCCGTTGTGGCAGGCGAGACGAAACGGCTGGGCGAGTTGCCAATTCGGGAACGTGTTCGTGCTGTAGCGGCGGTGAAAGTACGCGATCCCGGTTTCAAAACCGTCACTGGCTAAGTCTGGGTAATAGTCCGTGAACTGGCCGCTCGTCAGCAACCCCTTGTACCCGATCAGCCGCGATGACAGTGACACCACATAAACATCGAGTGCCGCTTGTTGAAAGCGGTGACGGAGTTCGAGCCGCTGACGATAGCACCACGACTCGGCGGCGTTGCCATCCCCGTTGATTTTCAACAAGACTTGATCGATGGCGCCGGGCTTCGACAGCCGTGCCGTACTGGGCAAGACTTCGTCGTTCGTGGGGATCGAGCGGAACCCGAGGAATTGATGGGGACCGCTTGATAAGACTTCCCGAATGATCGCACGTGCCGCGTCGATTTTGCGGGCATCGGTGTCGAAAATGAACAGAACCCCGACGCCGACGGTGTGGTCGGAGCGTAGGTCGCGGGCGTGATCGAGTTTGAGCCGTTTCGCTTCGTCTTTGAAAAAGCCCTGCGGAATTTGGCAGGTTAATCCGGCCCCGTCGCCCGCGTCACCGCAGATGCCACCCCGGTGTTCGAGACTGTTGAGCGCAGTCAGTGCTTTCCTGAGAACTTCCACGGAAGGCCGGCCGTCTTTCGCGGCAACTCCCCCGATACCGCAAGCATCACTGCCGACGACATTTGTGTAAAGTAACTCCCCACTTTCGACTAACGCTCTTCCGTCCATCTTGTCGATACCCTCAAGTTAGGCAGGTGAATGGTAGTGGCCCAACAACGTACTCTAACAGCGCAAAACTCATAGGGTTAACATAAAAAAGTTCAGAATTCCGACCAGATTAGACGGACATCCCGATTCCGTGAATGTTCACGGAAGAGTGAATTTTTTCCGAGTGACACCTTGCAGACCGCAGCGGGACAAAGTAGAACAGGGTCAAAATACCAGTGGCTGTGCCATTTGTGTGTTTGTGATTGTCCCGATAACAATGTTTCCACGTATTTCCGTACCCACAGGAAAGGAACAGTTCCATGTTAGACAAGATTACTGATGCACTCGGCAGCCCAGTCGCCCTCGGGTTCATGGCGTTGCTGCTCATCGGATTGGTCGGCCTGATGATTTTCATGCGAATGAAAAAATCAGACGACTGACCTCGGCGTTGGTCAGACGAAAACATTTGAGCCTTGGGGGGCAAACTCTTCAGTTTGCCCCCCAAGGCTTTTTTTACGACATCGACAGGCTAGAATTCCCACTGCGCCCGCTTCTGGTATTGCTGACCTTTTCAAACAGCAACTTGACCAATTGCTCCATTAAACCCAGGTATTCTGTCGCCGCGATCATCCGAACTTGACAAATCAATTCGCGGCGGCGTTCGATGAGTTCGACGAAATGCTCGACCCCTAACCGTTCCATCGGGCCGCCGACCGTTTGCATTTCGAGCAGTTCGTAGATTTCATCGGAGCGAAGATCCGTAGCCCGTTCCGGGTTGCGGTTCAGCCAACTCACAAACTCGGGGAGTGCTGCTTGGGCGTGGAGCCGCTTGAGCGCTTCTTCGTCGGCAGGGGCTTTGCCGTGAACACGCATTAACAATCGGTCGAGTGGCAACGTCCGCAGTTCATTGACGGTTAAACCGAACGCCTCGGCACATTGGCTGACGGTTGCGTTCCGCAATCGTCGCTCCGGGCCGCCGTTCAGAATTTGCCGAACGGTGTGTCGGTTCAGGTTTGAAATTCGGGCAAAATCTTCCTGATTCCAGCCTTTTTCTTCGACGAGCTTCGCAATCTTGTGCGCGAAATCTCCGTCAGCGCCGGGTGCCCCGGTACTCATAACGCGCTCCCTGCGTGTCGTCAGCTTGATTGAACGAGTGGCACTCAGTGGCATCCTGCGAGCAAGAATGACCCCGAACAAAACCACATTTCTTGTTGTGCTGAAAACAGTCAGAAAAGCAAAACCGACCGCACGGAATTCTTCAATGCGGTCGGTTTTAGGGCACTCGATCAGTCAGTCATTCCAACTAGAACGACGTTCGGATTCCTCCGACCGTTGGTCCAACCGGGATGCTTGTCGTGGGAACCACGACTGATGGAATCGTGATCGAAGAGGCTTTCGGGGCCACGTCCTTCGTTGGCTCGGCTGGCTTGGCTGGCTTGGGCATTTCCTTCGGAGCTTCAATCGGTGGTGTCGGCGCAACTATGCCGGGAACGGGTGGTAACGCACAACCACCCGTGACTGGTGCCGCACCCATCACGATACTGCCGCATGACGCATAGGAAGCACAAGCCGACGAGGTCGAACACGGTGACGCCGAAACACAAGCTGGTGCGGCAAACTTCGCTTTCAACTTGGCAAGCAAGCCGGGGCTAGACGACGCACAAGGGTCACATGCGGCGGCCGAAGAATGGGCGAAGAGTGGACGACTAATCAGGGGTGTACCACACGGCGCCCCACAACCGGGAGACGGCAAGCGGGCTTTCAGCCGGGCGAACAAACCCGGTCCCGCTGCACACGGATCGCACGACGCCATAGCCGGTGCGGCACACGGCAGCGCACAACCGGGGTCCGAGCCGGCAATCCATGCCGAACTCATCAAAAGTAACGCTGTGTTCATAGGATGCAACCTCCACAACAAACTGACGCGCGGGAATCCTTGGCCTCGGGATCAACGAAGTCGCAACCGCGATGCTCCGGCCTGACGTGTGCTTCGGAACCGTCCTCTTCCCGCGCCGCCCGAAGGCAAGCCGCACGGGACCGAAGTCCTAAAATGATCGACACGCCCGAAATGGAGACTGCACACGACTTGACCGAAACTTTCCCAGGTTCTGAAAATTGAAGACGACCGCACCGGATAAGCCCGAAACTCCAACTCTAAGATTCTGAACAGGTGGGCGCAAAGAATCGCGTGGGTCGATTGTGCCTGCGGTTCGTGACTGCAATCGTCCCTTTTTCCTCCCCGTGTGATTCACAGTTGGGGTTGCAGCGTATGAATTTTGTCGAGTTAATGGTGAGCTTGGTTCGCAACTGGATCCACGACTGGGAGTGAGATTTGCCTGCTGTCATTAAAAGTTGGAACCTGCTTGCACACGACTCGCAGGCGGTCGCGGAACTGGCCCGATCGTTGCGGATATCTCCGGTGGTCGCGCAACTGTTGGTGAATCGCCGGATCACGGATCATGCTGCTGCGAGGTTGTTTTTGGAAAGCCCGATGACGGCGCTGCACGCGCCGCAATTGCTCCCCGGTATCGACGCGGCAGCCGATTTCATTGCGCGGGCGGTGGCCGATGGGCGAAAAATTTGTGTCTACGGCGACTACGATGTAGATGGCACCACCGGCACCGCGATTCTGCTCAAACTCTTTCGGCTACTCGGAGCGAAGGCGGAATTCTACGTGCCCAACCGGATCGACGAAGGGTATGGTCTCAACTGCGACGCCATCCGCGAATTAGCCGGAACGGGTGTTGAACTCGTCATCACGGTCGATTGTGGCATTGCCAGTTTGGAGGAAGCCGAAGAAGCGAAACGGCTGAACCTGGCGTTGATTATCACCGACCACCACGTGATGAAAGATCGGTTGCCGGTTGCGGACGTGCTTGTCCACCCGCAACTGCCGGGTTCGACCTATCCGCACGACGGCTTATCCGGTGCGGGTGTGGCATTCAAATTAGCCTGGGCCATCGCCCAACGAGCCAGCGGCAGCGAAAAAGTCGCGGCGAAGTTCCGCGATTACTTGCTCGACTCGCTCGGCCTCGCCGCGATGGGATTGGTAGCGGATGTCGTTCCCCTGCGCGACGAAAACCGCGTCTTCGTTCGCCACGGCTTGGAGCGGATTACGAAGCACCCTTCCCCCGGATTGAAAGCCTTGATCGAAGCAGCAGGGTTGAAGCCCGGCGTTGCGCTGAAGGCCGAAGACATCGGCTTCAAGCTGGGGCCACGCTTGAACGCGGCGGGCCGTTTGGAGTGTGCCAGATTGGTCGTGGAACTGCTCACCACGGACAACCCCATTCGGGCGCGGGAACTGGCGGAATATCTCGAAAATTTGAACACCCAGCGGCAGGGCCTTGAACGGCGGATCACGCAGCAAGCGAAAGACATCGTCGAAGCAAAAGGATACCACCACGACGCGGGCCTTGTGGTTTCTGCACCGGAGTGGCACGCCGGTGTCGTGGGAATTGTGGCATCGCGGTTAGTGGATCATTACGGAAAGCCCACGTTGGTGATCGCCGAGAAAGAAGACGGAAGTCCATCGACCGGCTCGGGGCGTTCCGTGGCGGGATTTCCGTTACACCTCGCCTTGCAAGCCTGTGGGTCCGAACTCATCACACACGGTGGACACGCGGCAGCCGCAGGATTTAAGGTGTTGCCCGTGAACATCGACGCACTTCGGGCAAAGTTTTCGAGCTACGTTTCGGAACATTTCAACGGGCAACTCCCGAAGCCGACGCTGCGCCTCGAAGCCGAGGTGCCGCTCTCCGCGTTGACGTTCAGTTTGTTGAAAGACCTGGATCGGTTGGAACCTTACGGTGCAGAGAATCCCCGCCCGCGTTTTTTGGCGACTGGGCTAAAAGTGGAAGGTATGCCACGACGCATCGGCAAGGAAGAACGCCATCTGTCGTTCCGCATTCGCCAAGGCGACACGCTGATGCGCGCCGTCGCGTTCGGCATGGGCGACCGGCTTGAGGAACTGATGTCCGAAAACGGGAATTGTTGCTTGGTGTTTACGCCCAAACTGAACGAGTGGAACGGGCAGCGAACGGTGGAAATGGAAGTCAACGATTTGCGGGCCGGCCTCGACCCGCAACTGGCATGATTTGGCTGCGCCAGACATTACCCACACAGGGTACGGTGAGTGGATGTCTCGAAAGTTGGTGGAAAGTTTGCTCACAATTCAGACGTTTTATGTCCTCAGGCCGAAGGTCTGGGAGCACTCAGCCCAGGGCGAGGAGGCTTTGCGACGACGCCCTGGGTACACCCAGAAAACAAACACAGCCTGAAGGGCTGACAGCAATCGTGTCGCGCTCGCAGTCCTTCAGACTGCAAAGGGTTGTTTTGTTTCTACCCAGGGCGACGCCGAAGCGGCTTGCCCTGGGCTAAGTGCTCCCAGACCTTCGGCCTGAAAACCGAGCGACTTATGTACAATCGGTCCACCAACTAATGTGACACTGACCCTGCTAGGGTGTCGGCGAGTCGAGGAGCTTCCTTTTCAGTTCTTCGCACTTCCGTGACCACGCCGCAACCACAGCGGCTCGATTTTCTAGGGCCGCACCCGCGTCGTAGGTGAGCAAATTACGGTTCGTTGCCTCTTTCACGTCAATGTAAGAAAGCAGCACGTTGTAGCTGAGTTCCCGCACGGTCACTTCATCCGCGCTGAGTCCTTTGACGAGCCGATCGAGCGTGTCTCCGTCTTGGCGTTCGTCGGCATTGATCCCGCGTAACCATCGCATGGTGGCATCGGCTTGGTCTTCGCCCATTCGCAATTTTTCGATCAGCACCAATCGGAATTGATCCGGCAAGGTTGCATTCCCCGCGAAGGCGGCTCGAAGTGCTTCGATTGCGGTTTCTCGCACCACGGGTCGATTCGGATCACTCAAGCAGTCGGCTAGTCCGGTCAGTTCGCCCAGGCTGCCGAACATCTGCACCGCGATCCTGGCACTCGTCGTCGTTTGTTGCATCGGTGCGTCCGGCTTGGCCTGAAGGGCTTCATCGAACGTGGCCCGGACGCGCTGTGGATCGACGAGTGATTTTGCAAATCCATTCAACGTCGCTAGTGTGGCATTCGCCCTGGCTGCATCAACGTACACCGGGAATTTCGACCAATAGGCGACGCGGGCTTCCTGAATCTTTGCGTCGTTGTGGATCCGCAACCGGGTGGTGTTGGTGGGGCTATCCCAGTAAACTTCTTCGCCTTTCGCCATCGCCATTGGCTTTTTCGACACACCAAGATTGGTGACGGTTCCAAACAGGACGTACAGCCCTACACTCGTCTTGGGTTGTGACACCATTGCACCCGGTGTCGGTTCATGGATGACTTCGACCGCGACTTCGGACTTGTCGTCGGGCAAAACTAAGTCCCACGTTTCCGTGCGGAACCGGAGCCGAACTTTCGCACCCGTGGGGCGCTTGGTACTCAGATAAAACCGGCCGGCATGAAGTGTAAAATCGGCATCGAAGCCGTCGTAAGGCAACGTCGGCGTCAGTGACGCCGCGAGAAGCGGTAACTGGGCTTGGAACAAATCAGGTAAGTTGCCCCACATCTCGATGGTGACATCGCTTTCACATCGCAACATCGCTTTATAACCCGGCAAACAGACGAGCGGGTCGGTTGTGATAATTGCAGGTTCGTCGAGCGTCACCCGTTGATACAACGGGCTTGTCGGTGATTTGCGCACGACGATGGCCGCCGGTTCCTTCTTCTCCAATCTGCCGATCACGACCCGATCAATTCGCGTAATCGGCGCCGTGGGTTTCTTGCCCACGTCTTCGATCGGGGGTAACGGATCATTCGGAATGGGAATCGGTTGGGGTTTCGGTAGCAGGTCATCGGGCGCGGGCACGCCATCCGGTTTGGTTTTTTCGGGTTCCGGCAGAGTGTTGGATTTGGTCTCCGGTGCCACACTGGCAGGTGTTGAAGGAATCGCACTCAGAGCAACGGTATCACGCGGAGCCGTCGGACCACTTGGCCACGCCAGGTAGCCTGCGACTGCTAGCAACGCCATTAATCCCAGTATCAGCAAGATCTTGGCCAATCGGTGCAGCGAGGAATCGGTACGGGAAAAGGCGGACATCCCCATCAAAAACGGCGCATCGTCTGCGTCATCGAACGTCGGTTTGTTGTCGTCCCGGACGCCGCCGATCGGGATGGTGTTACCCGGCTTGCGGTTGGGTAACGATTCTTGCCCCTTCACCAGTTCGTACATCCGCCGCCGCGCCAACGGGGGCACCGGGATTTGTTCGCACAACACCAACGTGAGAATCTGATGGCACGCCGCGACCTCCGCGAGGTAGACATCGTTCTCCAGACACGTTTCTTCAAATGCTGCCACCGATTCTGGCGGAAGGGTGTCACTTAAGTATTCGGCCACCGTGTTTGCGTTGGAGGCACTCCCCGCCGGGCCGGACGGCGGCGTTGCGAGTCCGCGTTTGCGGGTCATCCGTTTGATGCGGTCAATTAGTTCCTGGGTTGACGGATTCTCCGCGACCTTCAAGCCAATTTCGCGGGCTTGATCCGCTGGTAGTGTGTCGTCCAGGTACGCCAATAATGTCCGCAATGTGAGCCGCATTTCTTCGCCCTCGGGTGGTTTCGGTTAATAGTGGCGAAGTGTGGCAGTCTTCGTGCAGAATTCTGGACGGATTTCGTTGATTCACACAATCAGTATCACGCGGACATCCATCACGTTCGTGTTCGTCAGCCCAGTGCGAATGAGGCAGTCGAATTGCTGGAAGAAGTGGTAGCTATCATGGCGTGATAAAAACTCTTGCGGGTTGACACCGGCTTCACGAGACAGGCGTAGCGTTTCTTCCGTGGCCACGGCACCGGCCGCGTCGGTCGGGCCGTCTTCGCCGTCGGTCCCGCCACTCAGCACGCAGACGTTCTTGATCCCGACTTCACCAAGCTTGATGAGCATCGCCAAAACAAATTCCTGATTCCGCCCACCTTTGCCGGGGTTTTCACCTAACTTCACGGTCGTTTCCCCACCCATCAGCATGCAAACGGGCGGCGGAAAGCGTGTGGGGTTGCTACGAATCGACCCCACAAACCCGGCGACCTCGAACGCGACTTCGGTGGTGTCGCCGTCGAATACAACGTTGAGATCGACGACCGTGTAACCCGCACTTCGGGCTTTTCGTTTCGCGGCATTCAGCGCAATCTCGTTCGATCCGATAATGCGATCGACGATTCGGTACCCAAAATCCTTTGGGGTCTCCGCGACCTTGCCTTCGACCCCCGCCAGCAGGTGTTGCCGAACGGTGTCGGGAACCCGGTCGAGCAAGTTGTATTTTTCCAAGACCCGCCACGCACCCGCAAACTTGGTTCGATCCGGGACCGTGGGACCGGACGCAATTACATCGAGTTCATCACCCGCAACGTCCGAGATAATCAGGCTAATCAGCAGTTTGCCACGAAACACTTCCGCCAGTCGGCCACCTTTGACACGCGACAGATGCTTGCGCACCGCGTTCATCTCCGTGATACTCGCACCGCAAGCGTGCAGAAGTTTCGTGACGGCCTGTTTGTCTTCGAGCGAAATGCCGTCAACGGGAGCGGGTAGCAGTGCCGACCCACCGCCAGAAATGAGACAAATCGCCACGTCTTCCGGCCCCGCATCGCGGAGGAGTTGGAGCATCTCATTCGCGCCTTCAACGCCTGCCGCGGTGGGATGATTGCTACCGGCGGGACGCGCAGCGTGGAGACGGATTTTGCGAAGGCTCAGCGGATAACCTTCCGGCACATTGACAACACCGACCATGCGTTTTATTCGGCTCGGCATGGCCGTTTCTAATCCCGCTGCCATCGCTGCCCCGGCTTTACCACAGCCGACTACGCGAATGACGGGCGCTGCCCGGATCATGGCTTTCCACTCTTTCGGGAATTGCCGAACGGCCTTCATGACCAGAGGCTCCGGACGCACGGCATCCACCGCAGCCGTCCAGATGGCCAAAGCCTGTTCTCGAAGTTCAGCCGAAGTCACGCCAACACTTCTTTCACGACGCGGCCATGAACGTCGGTCAGGCGGAAGTCACGACCGGCATAACGGTAGGTGAACTTCTCGTGATCGAACCCGAGGAGGTGCAGTATCGTGGCGTGGAGGTCGTGGACATGGACCCGGTTTTCGACGGCTTTGAAGCCGAATTCATCGGTGGCCCCGACGACCGTGCCGCCCTTCACGCCGCCGCCCGCCAACCATACCGTGAAGCCCCAGTGGTTGTGGTCGCGCCCGTTAATCTTGCCTGCGTTGCTGCCGGGGGTCGGCATCTCCACCACGGGTGTGCGACCGAATTCACCGCCCCAAATGATGAGTGTTGATTCAAACAGACCGAGGCGCTTGAGGTCGGAAATCAACGCGCTGATTCCTTGATCCACTTCGCCGGCCAACCGGCGATGATTCACTTCGATGTCGTCGTGGCTATCCCAGGGGTGCACCGGGCCGTGCGACACTTGAACAAACCGCACGCCACGTTCCACGAGCCGCCGGGCAATCAACAAGCTCCGTGCTTGGTCACCTGGGCCGTAAGATTCGCGGACGGCTTTGGGTTCGCGGTTCACGTCGAACGCATCGGTGGCTTCGGTTTGCATCCGGTACGCCAACTCGAACGACTGAATCCGGGCTTCCAACAGCGCGTCGCCGGGTCGGGTTTCGGCGTGAGATTGGTTCAATTTCGCCAACAAATCGAGCTGTTTGCGTTGCATCCCGTCGGGTGCGGACTTGTTGCGAATGTTCTCGATGAGCTTTTCGATGTCCGTGTTGCGCGGGTCAACGTAGGTGCCTTGGAACACGCCCGGCAGGAACCCGGCTTGCCAGTTCTGCGATTCCATCAACGGCATTCCGCCGGGGCACATCGCCACATAACCCGGCAAGTTTTGGTTTTCGGTGCCAAGCCCGTAGGTCAACCAGGAACCGAGGCTCGGGCGCACTAGTCGGCTTTCGCCGGTGTTCATCAGCAAGAATGACGGCTCATGATTCGGCACGTCGGCGTACATCGAACGGATCACGCAGATGTCGTCAATGTGCTTGGCCGTCTGCTGAAAAATCTCGCTGACCTCGATCCCGGATTGGCCGTACTTGGCGAACTTGAACGGCGACGGGTACGCCGCGCCGGTGCGCCGTTCCGTTTTCAGGTTTGCGGTCGGGAGTGTCTTGCCTACGTATTTCAACAACGCCGGCTTCGGGTCGAACGTGTCCACTTGCGACGGCCCGCCGTTCGCAAACAGGTGAATCACCCGTTTCACTTTGGCGTCAAAGTGCGGTTTCTTGGGTGCGAGCGGGTTCGCCGAGTCAACGCCAGCATGGGCAACCGGGTTCAGCAAGCCGGAGTTCCCGAGTAGTTGCGTGAGGCCCAACAGACCCATGCCGACGCCACATCGGGTAAGCATTTCGCGTCGAGATACATACGGCAAGTTATTCATGATTCGGTTAATCCACGAAGGCAAATTCGTTGCTGATGAGTAACACCTGAGCAAGTAGTTCCGCCGGAGTCAATTGCCCCGCGATCGGCTTGGTTTCTTGGGCCACCGCGAGGAACTCGACGGCAAGCTTACTTTCCTCCGCTGTCGGGTCACGGCTCAGGATAGCGTGGTAGATTCGCTTGATTCGCTCCGAAGCCGTCATGCTCCATAGCACTTCCCGGCGCGCGACCACGGCCTTCGCTTGTTCAGCCACGAACGGGCTGTTCATCATGAACAACGATTGTTGCGGCACAGTCGTTTGGAAGCGTTGCGGGGTGTGTTGATCTGGACTAGCGAAGTCGAACGAACGGAACGTAGCCGGGAGATTTTGGCGATCAATCGAGGCGTAAACCGTTCGCCGTGATGAATACGGCTTGGCGAACAAATCGACAGACCTGCCGTAAAGCGTCCGATCCAATTTTCCGGATACCTGGAGCATGGAATCTCGCAACGCTTCAAAGTCTAATCGGCGACGGTTCATGTGACTCAACAGGCGATTCTCCGGATCAGACTGCGCGAACTCCGATCGCAACTCACTCGACTGCTGGTAGGCAGCGCTGAGCATCATGCGTTTATGTAGCTTCTTCACCGACCAGCCGTCTTCGACGAACCGCTTGGCAAGCCAGTCCAAAAGTTCAGGGTGCGATGGCGGTTCACTGCGAAGGCCGAAGTCGCTAGGAGTGATGACCAAGGGCTTGCCGAAGTGGTACATCCAAACGCGGTTCACCATCACCCGCGCCGTCAGTGGGTTGTCCGGACTTGCTATGGCTTGTGCCATCTCAAATCGACCGCTGCTGCTTGTCACGGGTTTGCGTGTCGGCGTCGTGATGTGCAGAAACTGTCGCGGCGTTTGGGGGCCGGGGTTGTTCGGGTTACCACGCAGGAAGACAACCGGGTCACTTAGATTCGGGGCATCGTTCACCACCATCGCGCGAGGTGGCGTGAACGGCGAACTGGCGGTGAAGGCGTCGAGCTTTTTCTGTAATGCCGTTTGCTTGTCCCGATCGGCACGATCGAAGAGCCGATCCAACTCGGCGAACGGGACATCAAGCGGCCCGCCTGCACCCAGGATGTTGCGTAGCCCCTTTTTCTCGCCGGCATTGGCTAACACATTGCCATACAGTGCGGCCAAGTCTTTCAGCGATTTGGGATTCGACTTGATTAGTGCCGCCATGATGTGGCGGTCAATCGACGTTTCGGCGCCGTCTTCGAGTTCGCCAATCAGCTTGTCGATGGCAGGGCGGAAATCTTTCTCTGGCAGTTTCGACAGCACAAACCACGGATCGAAGACCGGCGACGGCTTCTTCATGGTTTCGGTCAGGTAGGTTTGCCAACGGGCGAACGCGGCGGGTCGAAGGATTTGCTCTCGGAGAGCAGCCTGAACGGCTTGGCGGTCTTTGCCCGCCAGTTGCGCAACACCCAAAAGGTATTTTGCAATCGATTCCTTGGTCCGCAGTTCAACCAAAATCTCGGCGTGCCGTTTCGTCCGAAAGTCGGTGACAGCCTGTTGTCGCTTGGCGAGTTCCGCTTCATACGCCACGGACTCTTTGGTCCGCTCCACTTTACCAATCAAGGGCAACTCTTTGGGTTCGGGGCTGTTAGAAAAGATGCCGTACAGCGAGTAGTAATCGGCAATCGGAATCGGGTCGAACTTGTGGTCGTGACACCGGGCACATTGCACCGTCAGGCCCATAAACCCCCGTGTGGTCACGTCAATTCGGTCGTCGATAATGTCGTGGATGTTGTTGGAGAATCGCCGCCCGACCGTGAGGAACCCCATCGCCGCCAACGTGCGGTTATCGTCGCCGGGTGGTAATTTGTCGGCGGCGAGTTGTTCCAGAATGAAGCGGTCGTATGGCTTGTCTTCGTTGAACGACCGAATCACGTAGTCGCGGTAGGTGTATGCGAACGGGTAATCGCGGTTCTCTGTAAACACATACCCCTTGGAGTCCGCGTACCGGGCGATGTCCAGCCAGTAGCGGCCCCAGCGTTCGCCGTACTGCGGGGACGTTAACAGTTTGTCAATCACTTTCTCGAAGGCATTCGCCGACGCATCCTGCTCGAACGCCGTA
>JANLRE010000060.1:0-4036 GCA_031368205.1 Fimbriiglobus sp.
GTCACCATTGCCAATAGCATTCTGGCCCAAGCAGATGGCTCGGGGTTTAGTGCCGTTTTCAACCTGGCCCCACTGCCGTTCCCCTTGTTTAGCACCATCAACGCCAGTGGGCCGAACATTGTGTTCGGCCCACTGGTGAACGTCGGGACGTTGACCGGCACTCCCTTCACTGCTGCCGACCCGAGACTCGGGCCGCTCCGGTTGAACGGCGGCCTGACGGCGACGATGTCCCCGGGCTCCGGCAGCCCGGCGATCGACGCCGGGAGTAACGCCGCGGCCGCCGGGCTGACCAACGACCAACGAGGCTTCGGATTCCCGCGGTCTTCGAACGGAGTCGTGGACATCGGTGCGGTCGAGATCAAGGCGTTGGCTCACGCGATCCCCATCGGATCGATCGGTGTTGGAGGCCAGTTTAACGGGACGGGGCTTTCGCTCACCCCCTCCGGCGGCAAGTTTCAGGGCGGGACAACGCAGACGTTCTTCTCCGACGCGGCGATCTGCGTCCGCACAGCGACGGCGGACGTGAACGGCGACGGCACGCCGGACTCGATCGGCGGGTCCGGACCGGGGTTCCCCAATCAAGTCGTGGTTCTCGACGGCAAGACGGGAGCAACCTTGGCCTCGTTCGCCCCGTTCGAGGCGTCTTTCACTGATGGGGTCTTCGTGGCCGCCGCCGACCTCGACGGGGACGGGCTGGCCGAAATCGTGGTCACGCCGGACCAGGGGGGCGGGCCAATCGCGGCTGTCTACAGCGGAGCGAAGTTGGCGATCGGGGCCGGGGGGAATGCACAAATCGCCCGGTTCTTCGGGATCGAAGACCCGGACTTCCGCGGCGGGGCCCGGCCCGCTCTCGGGGACGTCAACGGCGACGGGATGGCCGACCTAGTCGTCTCGGCCGGATTCCTCGGCGGCCCGCGGATCGCCATTTTTGACGGCGCGTCGATCGGAGCCGCCGTCCCGACCCACCTGGTCGGGGACTTCTTCGCGTTCGAGAACACACTGCGGAACGGGGCCTTCGTGGCGGTGGGCGATATGAACGGGGACGGCCACGCGGAGATCACGTTCGGGGCCGGGCCGGGCGGTGCCCCGCGAGTCCGGGTGTTCGACGGGGCCAAGTTCTTGGCGACCGGCTCCTTCACCAACTTGGACGCGATCGCCGGGAACGCCCAACTGGCGAACTTCTTCGCTGGCGACTCCTCCCTCCGTGGCGGTGCCCGGCCGGCGATGCCGGACGTCGACGGGGACGGGTCGGCGGACCTCGTGACCGGCAGCGGCGCGGGCGAACCGGGCCGGGTCCAGGTGTTCCGCTCCACGAACCTGCTGGCCCACGTGAACCCGGTCCCCGATCAAGTACTCGCCCCGTTCGCCGACACCGTCCTGCCCATTGGGGTGTACGTGGGTTAAGGCGAAGCGATGTCTCGGCCCGCGCGACCTCGTCGGTTTTCACGAAACACGGCTGCAACTCCGGCACGAGCCGCCGGACGGCGAAGGCGTTGGAAACCTTGGTGGGCGACACCCCGTCCGGCCAAGTTCATCGACGACGAACGCAAGAAACTGCCCAAAACCACCGGCGAAAAATCCCTCGACGATGCCCTCAATGGCATGATCCGCGAACACGCCAAGGCCAAGGGTTTTGAAGTGCCGACGGCGGAGAAGAAGTAACTAAACAGATCGCAGAAAGCAATGTGCCCCGTCGAGAAGTGAGTTACACCCTTCGCCGTGCCGCGATCAGTATAATCTGCCAATGTTCACGAGCCGATTCCGCTTCCTCTCCGGGTGTTTCATGATTGTCACGACTCTGTTGTTAGCAGGCTGGATGATTTCGCAACCTGCGGCGCCGCCTGCTGTGCCGCTTTGGAATGGAAAAGCGCCGCTGGCCGTGGGGGATGGGGCGACGGACAAGCCCACGCTCACGGCGTACTTGGTTCCGGCCGAGAAAGCCTCGGGTGCGGCGGTCGTGATTTGCCCAGGGGGCGGGTACGGCTTCTTGGCGGCGGACCACGAGGGCAAGCAGGTTGCGGAGTATTTGAACACGCTCGGCGTTCATGCGTTTGTGGTGATGTACCGCATCACAGGCAAAGACCGGCCGGGACCACTTTTGCAAGCGCCACTGCTCGACACCCAACGGGCACTACGCACCGTGCGGGCCAAATCGAAGGACTGGGGCGTCGATCCGAAACGGGTCGGCGTGATGGGCTTCTCTGCCGGCGGGCACCTCGCCAGTACCGCCGGGACGCACTTCGACGACGGCAAATCGGATGCGGAAGACCCGATCGACCGCGAAAGTTGCCGCCCGGATTTCATGATCCTGGCCTACCCGGTCATCAGCATGGAAGACGGACTGACACACGGCGGGTCGAAGCGGAATTTACTAGGCGACAAGCCCGATGCCAAACTCGTGGCCGAGTTCAGCAACGAGAACCAAGTGACCGCGAAGACGCCGCCCACATTCCTGTTCCACACGGACGAAGACACCGCCGTGCTGCCCGAAAACGCCGCCCGCTTCTACATCGCCCTGAAGAAGGCCAAAGTCCCCGCCGAGATGCACATTTACCAAAACGGCATCCACGGCATCGGCCTCGGGAGCGACCCGAAGTGGACCAAGGGCAACGTCTACAGTGCGTCATGGCCCAAGCACCTCGCGGAGTGGCTGACCACACGCGGGATCACGGCAAAGAAGTAAAAGATCGCCTCGACCGTGAGCTAGGAGACGACACCATCAACTGCGTGGGGTCTGGCAAATTTTTCGGACGGGTGAATTCTCATGGCTTTCGGGCCTGAAAGGCACGTTCAGTCAGCCCAGGGCCATGCCCTGGGACCGAGGGAAGGGACGGCGAAGCGTGTGGCCATCGTCGGGATGGAACGGTCGAGACAGCCCGGTCCCCAGGGCATGGCCCTGGGCTGACAGAACGTCCCTTTCAGGGCCGAAAACCCGTTGCAGAAGGAGCGCCAGAAAATTTTGCCAGACCCACTGCGTGGTCGTTACAGCCTCGTTACCCTATTGGCCGACTTTGCCGGTTACAATCCCGTCGTGAGAGTGGGTGATGTTCACTTCAACTTCAGGAGCCGGTCATGGTCCTCTCGGTTCGCAAATGGGTGGCGGTGTTCGCGGTGGTCTTTTCAGCCCAGGTCGCCACGGCGGCGCCGGCGGAGAAGCCGAAGGATGTCGATCTGGTCATCTGCCTGGACGTGTCCGGCAGCATGAACGGCTTGATTGATTCCGCGAAAGTCAAACTCTGGGACATTGTCAACGAACTCGCCAAGGTGAAGCCGACGCCGAACCTGCGGGTCGGACTCTACAGCTACGGCCACGACACCTACCCCGCCAGCAACGGTTGGGTGCGGAAGGATCTCGATTTAACCAACGACCTGGACGAGGTGTACGCCAAGCTGAACGCCTTAACGATCAACGGCGGTGAGGAGTATGTCGCACGGGTCAGTCAAGCGGCACTGAAGGAACAAAAGTGGGCCGTAGCCCCGAATGCGTTGCGGCTGATCTTTGTTTGTGGCAACGAGCCGGTGGACCAAGATAAAGCGGTGAATCTTGCGGATGTGGCGACTCTCGCCAAGTCACAAGGCGTCATCATCAACACGATTTTTTGCGGGCCTGCCCAGCACGTCGATGCTGCCGGTTGGCGGGACTTCTCGATTCAAACCAGCGGTAGCTACGCGAACATTGACCAGAATCAAGCGAAGAACGACCTCGCGTCCAACATCAAATCGCCGTTCGACGAGAAGCTACTCAAGCTCAACGGCGATCTGAACAAGACCTACGTGGCCTACGGCGAAAAGGGCAAAGCCAGCGCGGAGAAACAAGTCGCCCAAGATACCGCCGCCGCCGCCAACGCGCCGGGTGCGGCCCTGGGTCGCGCTGAGTCGAAGGCGAACGCACTGTACAGCAACAGCACCTGGGACTTGATCGACAAGATGAAAGACGCGAAGTTCGACCTGGCGAAGATCAAAGACGAAGACCTGCCCGAGTGCCTCAAGACGTTGAAGCCCGCAGAGCGGATGCCGTACCTCAAGAAGAAGGCCG
>JANLRE010000064.1:0-3387 GCA_031368205.1 Fimbriiglobus sp.
GTTAACGGTGCAGGTCAAAATCTCCGCCCGACATGGGCACCTCAGTGCGGAACACCAAAAAGAAATCCAAGAGAAAGCTGAAAAGCTACTCCATTATTTCGAGCGGTTGACGTTCATTGAGGTGACCGTCGATCTTCAACATGACGACAAAATCGTTGAAGTCATCGCGCTGGCTGAACACAAGCAGGAATTCATCGGTGTGGACACCGGGAAGGACTTGCTCGTGACACTTGGCCACGCAATCGACAAAGTGAAGCACCAGATCAACCACTACAAAGAACGGATTCAGGACCATCGCCGCAACCCGTCGCACGGCGGCCCGGAAGGCATTCATCCGTAACGGCGGGTCGGTTGAGTGAGTCGCGGTTTTTCAAGTTCGTTGCGGGGCGAAGTCCACGGCTACGGCCACTCGGGACGGACCGCGGACAGGAGTTGAACGTATGCAGATGACGCATTTTGTGGTGCAGGATGCCATCGTGCCTTCTCTGACCGCAACCACGCGCGAGGACGTGATTCGGGAATTGATTCAGAGCCTCCACGCGACCGGACAGTTCCCGAACACGGACCTCGAAGACATCGTCAAAGCGGTCCTCCGTCGGGAACAACTGGGTTCGACTGGCATTGGCCGAACGATTGCGATCCCGCACTCGCGTCATTCCTCGGTGAGCCAACTAATTGGTGCGGTCGGAATCTCGAAAGCGGGCATTCCCTTTGAAAGCATTGACGGCGAGCCGGTCCACGTCGTCGTGATGTTGATTTCCCCGCAGGATCGGCCCGGCGACCACCTGCGGGCGCTCGAAAACGTCGTCCAAACGCTGCGTGATGACACGTTGCTGAACGCTCTTCGCAATGCGACGAGTCGGGAGCAGATTTGGAACTTGTTGATGCGAAATCCGAACCCGTAAACCTGTGGCGATGAGGTGCGTTGTGTCTGTGGTGATGTCTGGGAGCGAACTTGGCATGGCGACGACTGGTCCGATCCGCAGAACGGTGGTGATTGTGGACCCGGCCGGACTGCACATCCGGCCCGCCGTCGCGTTTGCCAAAAACGCGGGGAAGTGTCGGTCCGCGATTACCGTGTGGAATGGCGAAAAGCGGGCCGACGGCAAGAGTGCACAAGACTTAATACTGCTGTTCGCCATGCCGGGGACAGAAGTCGTGGTCGAAATCGACGGCGACGACGCCCACACCGCGATTGACCCGCTACTGGCTATTTTGGCCACGCCAGGATATGAAGATTAGCGACGGGTCACCGTCACGGCCCTGGGCGAACCCCGTTTTGCCCCTATGAACCGCAAGAATGCGTGGTATGGAAACTCGTCGTGGCATCGCTGTTTCGCCCGGTGTCGCTATCGGCCCGGCCTTGGTGCTTGACACCGAAGGCGTTGTCATCTCCCGACGGACGATTCTCGCCAGCCAAGTCGAAACGGAAATCGATCACCTTGCGGACGCCCTGTTCCGGGCCGCCGAGGAAGCCCGACGCCGCGAACAACTCCTGACGGAACAAATCGGCCGGGAGATCGGAATTCTCCAAGGCCACGCCACGTTGTACGAAGATGTCGGCCTGCGCCGCGATGTCGAGGCGATGATCCGCACGCAACATTTCAGTGCGGAATACGCCCTCAGTCGGCACGTCCGCAACATCATTCACCGCTTCGACAACCTTCCGGCGAACCACGAGTTTTTGCGGCTCCGGGCGGACTTCCTGGACTTGGAACGGCAAGTCCTCAATCAACTTCTGGGAATTGCGGAAGACAGTACGATCCCGTTCGCCGGGGAGCCGGTGATTGTCCTGGCGCACGACCTGACGCCCAGCGAGACCGCCCAACTGGACCCTAAAACCGTCCACGCCTTCGCCACCGAAAGCGGCGGGCCGACGAGCCACACCGCGATCATGGCCGGCGCCCTGGAGATTCCGGCGATCGTGGGTTTGGGGCGGTTCCTGGGCGACGTGGCCAGCGGGGACATCGTCATCGTGGACGGCGGACAAGGCGTGCTGATTCTTGACCCCGACCCCGCAACAATCGAGCTGTACACCGCCAAGCGGCTAGCCGAATCGTCCGAGAGCGGGTTGCGCTACGAGCCGCTCCGCGATGTTCCGTCGGTCACACGGGACGGGGTGCGAATCTCGCTGCTGGGGAACATCGAATTCCCGTCGGAAGCAGTCCATTGCCTCGAACGCGGTGCGGACGGGGTGGGGCTGTATCGCACCGAGTTTTTGTACGTCAACAAGTCCACCGACCCGACCGAGCAAGAACACTTCGATGCGTACAAAGCGGTCCTTACCGCCGTCGGGCCGAGTCGCCCGGTTGTAATCCGCACGCTCGACATCGGGGCGGACAAGTTCTCGTCCGTTTCGGGATTGCTCACCGGCGAGAAGAACCCGTTTCTCGGCTTACGCAGTGTGCGGTTGTGCTTGAAGAACTTGCCGCTGTTCAAGACCCAACTGCGGGCCATTTTGCGAGCGAGCGTGTACGGCGATGTGCGGGTGATGTTCCCGATGGTGAGCACGATGATGGAACTCCGGCAGTGCAAAAGTCTGCTCGCCGAAGTGCGTGAAGACCTCGACGAACAGGGTATCCCCTTCAAATCTTCGATCCCAGTCGGTACGATGATCGAAGTGCCGTCGGCGGCCATCCTCGCGGACGTGCTGGCGAAGGAGGTCGATTTCTTCTCCATCGGGACCAACGACCTCGTTCAATACACCCTGGCTGCGGACCGCAACAACGAGAATGTGGCTGGACTTTATAACGCGGCAGACCCAGCGGTTTTACGGCTGATTCAGATGGTGTGCGTGGCGGCGAAGCAGCGAGACATCGACGTGAACGTGTGCGGCGAAATGAGTGGGGAGTTGATGTTCACCCCGTTGCTGGTGGGCCTGGGCCTGCGGCAAATGAGTGCGACCCCCCGGAAGATACCGGACATAAAACGAGCGGTGCGGAACCTGACCGTGGCCGACGCGGAACGGATTGCCCGCGAAGCGGTGCGGATGGAAACCGCCCGCGAAGTGACGACGTATTTACGCGAACAACAACGACGTATCCTCCCCGATGCGGCCGATTGACCAGTCCTGGTGCATCGGTCGATGAGCGGGTTGAGACGCTGAGGTTAACTTCTGTGTTTCCCGATTTGCCTGACTGCACTGACGCCCCTGGCGTCATGCCTGAGTGACACTCAGCGGGCAACGGAACGCGGCCTCCGTCCCAGCACGACTCGCGCATCGGGGGCTACCGACGGGAGAGAGCCACCGGGTTGGGCATGACCCCAACCGAAGTGGCCCACGCCAGCGATGGACGGCGACAAAATTCGCTTTCGCTTTGAAAAGATCGGCGCCTTGCGACTGCTCAGTCACCACGACTTGATGCGGTCCCTGGAGCGAATGCTGCG
>JANLRE010000074.1:0-10570 GCA_031368205.1 Fimbriiglobus sp.
ACACTGGCCGATTAACTACGTCCTGAACGAGGGAAGTTGGCCGGTGCTGACGGCAAAGCTGACTGCCATGAAAACTGGGGACGGCGCGTTTGGTCCGAATCGCGGTTATCGACCTGCCGACATGACCGACGGCATGAGTAACACGTTGGCACTCGCCGAAGTAAAAGCCTTCACGAACCGGGTGACTGGCGCCGCCGCCACAACGACGTTCGCAACCGCCCCAACACCGCCCGTCAACCCGGCGGGACTCTCCGCCTTTTCCCTCGCGGCGCTGAACCCCACGTCGTTCACCCACGTCGAGTGGGTCGATGGCAAAGTCCACGAAACCGGGTTCACCACCGTGTTCACCCCGAACACCAAAGTGATTTATTCCAGCGCCGGTGTTGATTACGACGTGGATCTGGTGTTGGCAACCGAATCGAGCCTCGGCGACACCTACGCCGCCGTGACCGCGCGGAGCTTCCACACCAACGGCGTCAACACCCTGCTCATGGACGGCTCCGTGCGGTTCGTCAACAACAGCATTTCCCAGGCAACGTGGCGGTCACTCGGCACCCGCAACGGTGGCGAAGTCATCGGCGATTATTAACCCATCCCGTCGGGCGGCGTCAATATGCGAGACAAGTGCGGGCCGACCCGGATCATGTTGCCGATGGCGTGGATGCCGATGTGACCTGGGAAATGGTGGGTGTGCGATTCGGAATGCACGATTGCGACGGTGCGGTCCCAAGCGTTGTGATCCATGTTGCGTTGCGGCCAGTTTTCGCGCTGCCAGATTCGGCGAAACAGCGCTCGAACGATGTCGCGGGGTGCGGCGATCAGGGTGGGCCGATCGAGGATCACGAGATTGCTTGCACGCGGCTTTTCGGCTTGTTGTAATAGGCTAGCGGCAGCTTCGCATTGATGGGCATAAGCCCCGTCGGCTTGTTCGGAAAGTTGCCCGAGGACCGTGACCACTTCTGGGTTGAAGGTTTTCAAGAGTGGCAACAACTCGGCCCGAATGCGGTTGCGGGTGAACGCGAGATCGGCGTTCGTGGCGTCTTCGATGTGTGCGATGTTCTGTGCTTGCAGGAACGCAACCACGTCAGCGCGCGTCACGGTCAAAATCGGGCGGATGAGCAGCAACCCCGGTTCCGTTTGCCCGTTCAATACCCGTTTCGCCGCAATGCCTCTTAATCCTTGCAGACCCGTGCCGCGAATCAAGCGATGCAGAATCGTTTCGGCTTGGTCGTCCGCCGTGTGGCCGGTGGCGATCCACTTCGCACCAGCGTTGATGGCAAGTTGCATCAGCCAATCGTAACGCAACTTGCGGGCGGTCGCTTCCAGGTTGCCGCGCGTTTGCGACGCAATTGCGGCCACGTCCGCGCTACCAACGTGGAACGGCAGTCCGCAATTTGCTGCGAGTTGTTGCACGAACGCAGCATCCGTATCGGACGCGGCGCCACGCAGTTGATGATTGAAGTGCGCCACAATCAGCGGTTGGCGACTCGGCACAAGCATCAAGCCGTGCAGCAACGCCACACTGTCCGCACCACCCGACACCGCAACGACACCAGAACCCGACACCATCGCGTGCCGCTGAAAGAAGTTGCCAATCTCCTGAGGCAAACGTGACACGACGACATCCGGGCAATGAGATTCAACTCGGGTGACGGGCACACACCCGTCGATCACAAGGTGGCACCCTCTGACCGATTCCACCGAAACGCCAACGAGGATGTCGTAGGCAGCGTGGGCGCCGACGGCGATGCCGAAGCCGCAGAAGCTGGGTCGTCAACGGCTGGGCGTGCGGCATCGGCCTCCGCGAAGCCGACACGATCATCACCCAAAACACCCGCCGCTTCGTCCCGCACCGGATGGGGGTGTAATGTGGGGAGCAAAACGCCCTGCTCATGGATGGCAGCATCGGGTTCATCAACAACAGCGTTGCCCCCGCGACGTGGAAAGCCACGGCACGCGAAGTGGTGGCGAAGTGGTTGGGGACTGTTAGGCTGAGTAGTCAGTAGCGACTGGAAAATAGAGTAGGAAGGAAGCTGGAAAGACGACGCAACGGGGATGTCAGAAAAACAGATGTTTTTCTGACATCCCCGTTGCGTTTCGACGTAATCACTAATATGATTTCCTGACAAGAGCCAACAACGAGTCGCTTCAGTCCGAACGATTAGGCGAAATGGGATGAGACTTGATTTGAAAAGTGGTCAACTGGTCGTGCTGGTCTGCGGGGAACTAACCAGCACGATCAGTTGAATGTCAATCAATAGCGGAGAATGTGATGCAGTCACCAATATCACTATTTGTGCTTTTAGCGGTGAGCGTGTGTTGCCTGACGGGAACGGCATCGGGACAGTACACGATCCGAAACAGTCCGATCCCGAACATCAATCACGACCCGTTCCAGGGCATACCAAACACCCAACCGCCTGGGTTGTATCCGAACCCGCTTGGGATCGGTGACATGATGCCCGGCGTGGCCAACAGC
Organism: Fimbriiglobus sp.; assembly: GCA_031368205.1. Lineage (GTDB taxonomy): Bacteria > Planctomycetota > Planctomycetia > Gemmatales > Gemmataceae > Fimbriiglobus. Next base: position 2,480 of record JANLRE010000074.1, read on the forward strand.
AACCGAACCGACACGAGATTTGGTCCGCAGACAACGCGGGTCAATTCGGGATTTGAACCTGGGACATACCCGTTGCCTTTTGATCGGAACTTCCCAACAGGTCCGGGTACGCGAAAAGATGACGAAGACAGACGGTATCGAACACATTATGTCATCCCGATTTCTTCGGGTTCAACTCCCGTTTATGTCATTAACCCGCAACCCTTTTCCAGTCCGAGACCTTCCTACACTTCCCGCGTTTCAAGCAAGTGGGGCGCTGCCATCGCTGGCGCTATAGCGGGGATCGGAGCGGTGATCGCAGCTGTATGGAGACGGATGATTGGTAAGAAATACGTGGTGGAGCCGAATTCAGCGTTCACGAATCCGGATTCGGGACCATTTGATCCGCAGCCCTACACAATTACGGATCGCCATTACCTCGGACTCGGTGTTGATGGCAAAGGTGGCGTATTAATTCAAGATGTTGTCACACCATATCAACCGGAGTCAACAAGCCAAGCGGCTGGTAGTTAAAGCGTTGACTCGGGATTGGTAAGTGCCTTCCCACTCAATGCGATATACTTTGTGAGTGGATTTACCATTGCGTCGCATTGCTTTCGATCTCGATGAAACGTTGGGCGTGCCCATCATTGATGGCGCGACAATGGTCGGGTGGCAAATGCGGCCCGGTAGCTCGGAACTTCTCGGCAGTTTTCGATCACCCTTCACCCTTTGCCTTTGGTCGGTCAGCAATGCAGGTACGTGGACAAAACCCTACCGTATGGATTGGCGAGTTGGTTTTCCGAGACCTATTCTTGGGACGAGATTCCCACGCGGTGGAATGATGTCCGACAGATCAAAGTAGACTTCCGGTACGACTATGGATTTACACGATCGCAACTAACCAAGTGATTGACGCACTGCGTGGACGAAACCGGGAGTTGAGGTGGCGATTCATGATGCGGCTGATAGATTTAGATGACCGCAAATTCGAGCAATCCAACAAAGTCCAAACCCGACGGCCACTCGTATCTAGCACAAATCGGAAAATATTCTTCTGGCATCAATCAGAACAGAATTGACGAACACACCATCTGTGATTTTACCACGACACTTCGCCCACTTACTCCACCGAAACGCCGACGAGGATGTCGTAGGCGGCGTGGGCGCCGACGGCGATGCCGAAGCCGCGGAAGACGTACAGGGCCGTGAAGTACAGCCCGGCGACGAAGCGGAACAGGAACTTGACCGCGACGATTTCTTCGCCGCTTTGGCCGACGTGATGGGCGGCGGAGAAGGTGAGTGCGGCGGCAATTGCGGCCAGTGGGATGGCGACGATCGACGGCAACAACACGAGTCGCAGCAAAAAGCACAGCCCGGCGAAGAGGCACAAACGGAACAGCACTTCTTCGTAAATTCCGGCGCCGATGTACGTGACGAGTTGCGTAGCAGCAGGCGTTTGGAACTGGATGCTGGCGGTGGGGATGCCCCATTGCTGCATTAGCGGGGTGAAGTTTTTGGCAATCGTCCACAAGCCGACCGCGAACAGGACGCTTTCCAACATCATGCCGAAACAGGTGGCGAGTGGTTCGGTGGGGCGGTCACCCCAACTCCAGAAACTACGGACGACCAGAATCCCAACCACGAGAATCGGTGCCGCCCACATCTGCCCGAGGCCGTAACGTTCCAGCCCCCAGCGCAGCCATTCGTCGGCACCGTTCCGCATCCCGATCGCGTTGACGCCACCGAAATACAACACGCCACCTTCGTACACAATCATCAGCGGTAGCAGAAAGACAAGACACGCCCAGGGGTGCCGCGTGGCAGAGAGATAACTGGTCATGTCCGAACCGTCGATGAGTGAGGGATAGTGGATAGTGGGAAGTGGATAGTCAATCCGAAGAAAGATTCTGCTCGCCTACTCTTCTCTATCCACTACCCACTTCCCACTATCCAGGCGTTCGCTCGGGGCGGAATAATCTTCATGCACACAATTCGGGATATTGCCGGGATAACAATTTGGTGCGTTCGCTGGCGCTCAAAATCCGCACCACGCTGCCCCGTTCGGATGCGGCGAGATCGACGAATTCGGGGCGTGGTAGCACTGTGCCGGACGGGTCGGCTAGCACCGCGACTACGGGTCGTGCCGTGGCCCGCAAGTTCGCGCGACTGGTGTGGTTCGCAATCACCACCCCGATGCGGCCATCGGCGAGTTCGACCACCGTGCCAATGGGGTGGAAGGATAAATGGAGTAGGTACTCGCTGAAATCCCGATCGACTCGCCCCGATTCGGCAGCGAAGAGCGTATCGGTTAATGCTGTGCGCGGGTCGCGTGCGGGGCGGTGCGGGCGTTCGCTGGCGAGTCCGGCGTAGTGGTCGCAGACGTTGAGCAACCGCGCCAGGGTCAGAATGCTTTCGTCCCGAATGGCGTTGGGGTAGCCGGTGCCGTCGGGCCGTTCGTGGTGCATCGCAATCGCGTCCGCAATGTGGCCCACTTCGGGGAACAAACCGCGAATCAGGTTCGCACTCGTCGTCGGGTGGGCGTCAATCATGCGGCGTTCGGCGGTATCAAGGGGCGTGGTCTTACCCAACACCGTGGCCGGAACTTTTAACATGCCGACATCCATCATCAACGCCGCGATCAGCGGGATCAGCGGTCGGCCTGCCCATTCAAAATCGTGTGGCACAATCCGGGCGACAACCTGCGAGACCGTGATGGCATGCGCCGCCACAAACCGCGCCGGCGGGGTGGTGTGCAGACCACCGGGGTAGCTGCACGTGGATTCGGGGGCGGCGTACAAGAACCGCAGCGGCGTGGCTTGCCGAGCTTCTTCGAGAAGTTGTTCGCCCAAGTTCCCGAACCACGCCAAGTCAACGGCCCGCCCGACGGTCATGTCGGTCAATCGCCGCGCCAGTCCGTCAATGCGGTCCGCATCGCGGCGCTTGACGGACACTGCTGCTTGCAAAACCGCCAGGCGATCGCGCACGGTTTGCAGCATCGTGTCGAGACCTTCACAGAACCGCAGTTGCACTTCCGCCGAACCGGGAAACGCCTGCACCATTCGTAACGCCGCTTCGGTTAGGCTAATGGTTTCGCGGTGATAGCAGACTAGTGGATCGGATTGCGTGGACGTGTCCGAAGCCAACCCCGCCAACAATGGCTCATCGCCGAGTTGCCGTTGCACGGCCACCAGTCCGCGAGCTTGTTCGAGTAATTGCCGTGCCTTCAACGTCAACCGCTCGGGTAGCGGCCCGTCAATCGTCGATGCCCCGGTGAGCGCCCGCAACGAATGCCCCAGCAACGCCGGGTTGTCCGCCAACCGCGTGGCAACTTGCGTTTTCACCGCGTCCGGTTCATCAATCCCCGCCGAAATCGCAACGAGGTGCGGCGTTCGCTCCAGCCGTTCCCGAAACGAGGAAATGCGATTCAACAATGCCCGTGTATCGCCCATTTGCCCCACCCCCAACATCCGACAAGTTCCCGTGTCCGTAATCATCGACCATAAGCAAGGTAAACTTGAACGATTCTGCGGGTTGGATGGGGCGAAAGCATGAGTGAAGTGTGAGGAAGTGCAAGACCCACACGAATCCTGATCCGTGGGCGTTACGGTCGAACGCTGCGGGGTTGCCTTCGATTGCCGTGTTGAGTCCCGTGTGCATTCCCGGTATCTTGAACGAACGGGTTTGTCATGCTTTTCGGGGAGGGTTCCGATGGGATTCGTCGTTTCGTTGGTGATGGCCTCAATCGCAGCGCCGCCGAGAGCGGAGCAGGTTTTTGAGCAGCGGATTCTGCCGATCTTCAACTCGCCGAACCCGTCCAGTTGCGTGCAGTGCCACTTGGCCGGCGTGGATTTGAAGAACTACATCCGGCCGTCCAGCACCGAGACGTTCCTCTCGTTGCGCGATCAAGGGTTGATCGACCTGGATGCCCCGGAGAAATCCCGCATCCTGGCGCTGATTGCGATGGGTCAAGACGAGAAGACCACGCCGAAGGTTTCGCAGAAAGCCCGCGATGCGGAGTACCAAGCTTTCGCCGCGTGGGTCAAGTCGGCTGCGAGTGACCCCCTGTTACGGACCGCTCCGAAGCTCAAGCCGGATGAACTAGCGAAACCGACGCGGCCCAACGAAATCATTCGCCACGCCCGCAAAGACCGGCTGCTAGAGTCGTTTGAAAACACAATTTGGGCGATGCGGTTTCGGTGCATGAATTGCCACATCGAGAACAGCCCGCAAGCCCGCAAACTCATCGAAGAACACGGCAAACAAGTCGGGTGGTTCAAGGCCACGCCCGAGGCGACGTTGAACTACCTGATGGGCAGCAAACTCATCGACGTGAAGAAGCCCGAAAACAGCCTGCTACTACTCAAGCCGCTCGAAGCGGTCAAGCACGCGGGCGGGGAAAAGTTCGTCGTCGGCGACCAGGGGTACAAGGCTTTCCGGCAGTTCCTCGAAGACTACGCCAACATCGTCGGCGATAAGTACGACACCGCCGCGAAGTTGCCCAAGCCGCATGCGATCGAAGCCTTCAGTACCGACATTTGGCTGAAGCTCACGAACACCGCACCGGGTTGGGATGAGAAGCTGCTGATGGTGAAAGTGTTCGCCTGGGACGCAATCACCAACACGTGGGAAACGGACCCCATTGCTACCAGCGACCGGCGCGGTTGGGCGAAATACAAGTTGTGGCAGCACAGCCTGACCGTGATGGCGCCGAAGGGTTCCGAGCGCGCCAAGGCGTGGAAAACCGGCACCCCGAGTCTTCCCAAAGGCCGGTACCTCGTGAAGGTGTACGTCGATGCCACCGGCAAGTTAGCCAAAGACTGGACGGCGGAACTCAGTGAAGCCGACTTCGTCGGCAGCGCCGAAGTGCAATCGGCGTGGCCCCCCGGGTACGGCAAAATGACGCCGGTTGATGCCGCGAAGCTGACGACGGAATAAAGGGGTCCAGGCAAAACATTCGGGCGGATTTGTAGGTCGTGGTCGAGGAGGCTTGGCGACGTGGGCACAGACACGCGACTTTTTTTGACAGGATGAACAGGATCGAACAGGATTCAAATCCGATCTTCGCATCTTGTAAATCTTGTGAATCCTGTCAAAAGTCTTACTGACCTTTCCGAACATGCTGGCAGTGGCCCTGTCGGGCCTCGCAAAGCCTCGACCACGACCTACAAAACCCGTACACGATAATCCACGCAGCCGGCATTTCTGTTGAAGAGGGTTAGCCATGATCGTTCCGCTTCGCACGTCACCCCCTGATACCGTGGACTACCCCGATGACGATGGGAACCCGATGGCCGAAAACACGCTGCAGTTCCAGTGGATCATGACACTTCAGGGCGGGCTTGACGACCTGTTTCGTAACGACCCGGACGTGTTCGTCGCCGGGGATTTGTTGTGGTACGCGGTGGAAGGTGACAACACACTCCGTGCCGCTCCCGATGCAATGGTGGTGTTCGGTCGGCCTAAGGGGTATCGCGGCAGCTACCAGCAATGGAACGAAAACGGCGTCGCGCCACAAGTGGTGTTTGAAGTGCTATCGCCCGGAAACCGCGCCGGTGAGATGGCGAGAAAGAGGCAGTTTTATGAGTCGTATGGTGTCGAGGAGTATTACATTTACGACCCGGACGATGTCGAACTGTCCGGGTTTATCCGCAACCCGTCCGGGCACTTCGACCCGATCACGGAGATGAACGGCTTCATCAGTCCACGCCTAGGGATTCAGTTCGACATGAACGGTGCGGAACTCGTGATTCGTCGGCAAGACGGCAGCCAATTCCTGACTTATCTGGAACTCAGCGAACGAGCCGCCCAAGATGCCCAACGGGCAGCGCGGGAATCGAAACGGGCAGCCCGAGAATCGAAGCGAGCAACGCGGGAATCCCAGCGGGCGGATTCGGCGTTGCAACGAGCGGCTGACGAATCGCTGCGGGCGGAGAAAGCGGAACAGGAACTGGTGCTGTTGCGTGCGAAACTGAAAGCCGCTGGCATCGCGTTTGAATCGGGCCAGTCGTGATTGTGGCACGGCGTTGCCGAACCGGGTTTTCGGCTACTCGCTTTCCGCCGTCGAACACGACATAATAGGGTATCCGCTTTTTTGTCTCAGGCCGGACACTGTTCAAGGAATAGCCATGATGCAAACTCGTTTCGTTGTCGTGTTGTCGATGGGGGTATTGGCGTTCGCCAATTTGACCCCGGCGGCGGACCTGGAGAATGACCCCGTTATTGCGCGCATGAAGAAAGACATTTTCTTCCTCGCCGGCGAAGAGTGTGAAGGACGTGGTACGGAGACGAAAGGGATTTTGATCGCCGGTGATTACATCGCGGACGCCTTCAAGCAAGCGGGCCTCAAACCGGCGGGCACGGATGGTTACTTTCAACCCTTCACGATTGCCGGCTCCAGCAAACTGGGTACGCCCAACACGCTGACCTTGAACGGCCCGGACGACGCCAAGCTCGAACTGAAGTACGGCACCGACTTCACCCCGACCGGGCTTTCCGCGACGGGCAAGAAGTCCGCCGAGTTAGTCTTCGTCGGGTACGGCATCACTGCTGAAAAGCCGAAGTTCGACGAGTACGCCGATCTCGACGTGAGTGGCAAGTTTGTCGTGCTGTTACGCAAAACACCCTTAGCGGATGCCAAGGACAACCCGTTCGAGAAAGACGCCCCGACGGCGGCGGCCTTGGCGAGCAAGATTGCCCTCGCGGTAGACAAAAAAGCCGCCGGGATTCTGTTCGTCAACGATGCCACCTACGGCAAAGATGGCGACCCGCTGATGAACTTCCGCTACGCCGGCGGGCAAGCCGCCAGCGTGCCGGTGTTACACATCAAGCGAAAAGTGTTGGACAAGTTATTGGCGTCCCAAGAGAAAACCCTTGCGGACATCGAAGCCGCCATCAACAAAGATTTGAAGCCGCAACCGATTGTACTGAAGGGTTGGACTGCGGACACCGAAGTCAGCATTACCAAGGGGACCATCCCCACGCGCAACGTCGTTGCTGTCGCGGAAGGTCACGGGCCACTCGCGGATGAAACCGTCGTCATTGGGGCGCACTACGACCACCTCGGCTACGGCGAACCCGGTAGCTTGATGGGTGCGGCGGGCAAGGGCAAATTGCACTATGGCGCAGACGATAACGGTTCCGGCACGACGGGATTACTTGAGATGGCACGCCGGTTCGGGGCGGTCAAGGAACGTCAAGGCCGCCGAGTGGTGTTCATCGCGTTTGCCGGTGAAGAACGCGGGCTGTTCGGCTCCATTCACTACTGCAAGGAGCCGACCTACCCGCTCAGCAAAACCGTCTTCATGCTCAACATGGACATGATTGGCCGCGTTATCTCCGTGGATGATGACACGACTACCCCGATGGGCAGCGTTGCCGGTGCGAGTGCTACGGCAACCCAAGCCAAAACCACCGTGAAGCGCGACCGCGTCGTGGTGTACGGCACCGGCACGGCTGAAGGCATGGACACCATCGTGATGGACGCGAACAAATACTTTGACTTCAAGATCATCAAAGTCCCCGGTGGCGCCGGGCCGAGCGATCACGACTCGTTCTACCGCAAAAAGATTCCCGTACTGTTTATGTTCACCGGCACCCACCGCGACTACCACCGCCCGACGGACACGCCAGATAAAGTCAATCTCGTTGGACTGAACAAGGTCGTCGGGTTCTCCGAGATGTGCCTGAATTATTTCGCCACACAACCCAGCAAGCCGAAGTACCTCGTGACCAAGGGCGGCTGGGAAGACCCGACCGAGGAACGCACCTCGCGGTCGTCTCGCCCGTCGATGCCAAAGCTCGGCATCATGCCCGGCAACTACGAAAGCACCGAAGGCGGCGTGTTGGTCGAAGACTTGACGCCCGGCGGTGCGGCGGAGAAAGCGGGCGTCATGCCGAAAGACGTTGTGATCGAAATTGCGGGTAAGCCGGTCAAGGACATCAACGCCTACATGACCATCATGGCGAGCCAGAAAGCGGGTACGGAAATCGACATCGTGGTCGTCCGCAAGGCCAAGAAGGTGACCGTGAAGGTCACGCCGTTGCCGTAAATGTCGAACCGCGTGGTCGTCTGGTTTCCTGAGCGGGGGACGTAAGTCCTCCGAGGTTGTG
>JANLRE010000078.1:0-5230 GCA_031368205.1 Fimbriiglobus sp.
ACGGCCCTGCCGGTGTTACTCGATCAAAACGGCGTTGCGGATACGGCCATTGGCAGCCTGCTCGTGGTGCGCGAGGATCGGGTGATTCGCCCAACGAAGGGGTCGGTTTTGGAAAGCGTGAGCTTAAGTGTGGTGCGCGACCTGTGCGAAACAATCGGCGTGGCATTTGTTGAAGAGCGCGTGGCGTTCCACGAAATGATAACGGATCCCACCATCACCGAGGTGCTACTGACTGGCTCCGGGTTCGGGCTAGCCGGCGTGCGCCGAATCTCGACAACCCATTCGGCGCACGACATCCAGTGGCCTGGCCGAATCTTGCGTCGGCTCCAACAAGCATGGTCCGAACTCGTCGGCGTGGACATCGAACAGCAAATCCTGAGCGGGCCGTAAACTCGTCGGCTACTCAATCGTCAGCCGCATTTGCACGGTGCCGATTTGCACGATGTCGCCGGGTTGGAGTATTTTTGCGTGGCCGGGGTATAGCCGGGTTCGGTTCACAAATGTCCCGTTGAGGCTGGCGAGGTCTTCGAGAATTAACGCGCCATTTTCGTAGGTCACGACGGCGTGTTGGCGCGATGTCCAAATGCGTTCGACCGGCTCTTGGCTTTCGAGATCAATATCGACGGGTTGATCCGCCATGCGACCGATGAAGTTTTTGCCCTTCAAGATCGGGTAGGCGACGTCCAACCGTTCGCCCCGGACGACCACCATTTGCGGTCGAATCGCTACCGTCGGGGTCAAATTTTCGCCGGCGTCATTGGCGTCGCCAATCGCGGGGTTGTCGTGCGCAATTCGATTGGATGCGACCAATCCAAAGGGGGCTGTGTCAATCGTCTCCGTGACGGCCGGGGTGGGCAGCGGGTCCGCGTTCTGGATCGCCGCCGCCTGCTTGAGTTTGTTGCGAATTTGTTCAATGTGCGATTGCGGTAAGGTGACCGGGCCACTGTTGATGGCGGGTGCGGGGGTGTCGGTGTCCCGCGATAACGCCGCGTCGATCAGCCCTTGCTTCGGGGCGCCGGGCGTGTGCTTTTCGAGAATGCTCATGAACGACGACGCGGATTCCGAATTCATGGTCCCGTAGGCGTGTTCAAAAGAAACCGTGCCACTTTCGTGTTCAATCTTCGCGTGAACCGTTGGCGTGTCGAACTGCGGGGCCTCGTGTTCGGCGTGGAGCGCTTGGCCACATTGGGAGCAAGTATCGGACACGACAGTGTGTTCGTGGGAACAGTTGGCGCAACGGGTCATGGCGACGGTCCCGAAAGACAGTGTTGGCGATAAGGGTGGGTGAATCGACGACGAGTCTGCAAACCCTCGTCATACCCGTGACAACTCTAGTTCAAGTTTTCGCAATGATTGTTAAGAGGGCAAAAATTCAGTCCGATTCTCATCCGCACTTCGTGCCCCGCCTGAGTTTTTCGGGTGGTGGTATGAGTTGTCCGCTACAACCAAACCGTCCGTTAAAATCGCTCAATAACCCACGCTTGTTGCCACACGCTTCCGAAGTAAATACGCACCAGGAAACTGATTGTGTGGCCATAATTGCGGGTGCTCGGCCATGCCGGGATCGTTCTCTCGCCCCGAACCGGAGGATTTGACATGAACCTGACTGATTTTTACAACGAAGTGGCCAAACTCGCGGACACCGACAAACAGAAGATCGGCGTCTCCGACACGAAACGAGTGTTGGCCGTGGCGTTCAGCATCCTCGCCAAACACGACGCCGCCACCGTCCACGAACTCATCGCCAAGGGCCTCAGCATTGCCAAGAAGAAAGCGAAGTAGTGGTGAGTTGTGAGTGGAAAGTGGATAGTGGATAGTGGTTAGCAAAGCGAAGAACGAGTTTCTTCCTATCCACTATCCACTATCCACTTTCCACTCTCTTCCTATCCACTTTCCACTATCCACTTTCCACTCTCTTCCTAACCACTATCCACTACTTCACGGATTGAGATGCGGTTTCGTCATCCACTCGCCGCGGTCCTTGGCGAGTTCGTCCCAGATGGCTTTGTCGGATTTGCCTTCGTCGATCCCCTTTTGGATGTCGCGGCGGGTGAACACGGGGCTGCCGCAACCGTTGGGGTTGCAACTGGCGAGCGTGTAGAACTTGCCGGTGCAGATGTTTTTATCGACGGGGCAGACGCAATAGATGCTGGCGAGGAACCATTCGGCGCGTTCGGTAGGGGTGCGCGGCCGGCCCAGGTCGGGTGGGTAAATGGAGTTCTCGATTTCGGCACTGGGGGGCGTCATTTTGACGCCGAGGCGTTGGCCGCTTTTCAACTCGGACGATTCGAGTTCGCCCACGACCAACCGCACCACGGTGCGTTCCCGCCACGCGGCCACGGACTTTACGATGCCTTTGATCGGGGCATCGACGTTGAGAAACACCACGTCGCCCAGGGTCAGCGACCGGCCCCAACGCATCGCTTCGTGGTCGAGTAGCACTTCGAGTTCACCGCTAAACACGTGGTGAACGGTCAGCGTGCCAGGCAGGCCGTCGGCTTCCCAGCGTTTGCGGAGCGTCGCCTTTTGAACGCTGCGTTTGGCGTCGATTTGTTCGTTGGTGAACAGCGGCTTGGCCGCTTCCTTCAAGCTGCCGTGGAAGTCGAACTCCGAGAGTTCATCGGCGACCAGGACGACGGCGATGGGGTTCTTTTGGCGATCGAGTTTGAGCCACGTCCACACCCGTTGGCCGGGTTGCAGTTGGTCGAGTCGCCCCCACCAACCGGCAATCTTGATTTCCGCATCCGGTTCCACCGGCCACACCTTCGCGGTTGCGTCGCCGTCCAGCAACAGCGTGATCGTGCGGTTCTTCGCATCGACGGCTTTCACCACGCCGAACGGTTTGGGTAACAGTCGCAAAAACTCGGCAGTGCCCGCGACTTCTTTCACCTTCTTGTTGGCGTCCAGTGGCTTGCCGGGTTCCTCGTAGATCGCCGTGTCCGGGTTCTCTGCCGCCCACGCGAACCACTTGCACACGACCGAATCGACGGGTTCCAGCGTCCACCCCGTCTTCGCCCGCCCGACGCTATCCCACTCGGCCTCTTTGCCGAAATCAACGGGCTTCGGCGCCACGTCAACGCCATCCGGCAGCGGCTTGCCTGGGTTCGGGGGTGACACGCCAGCCGCATTCGGGTCGGGTGCGACGAACTTGCGGGGCTGCGAGGCCAGCGGGCGGAACGCCGTGGTGGTGCTGAGTCCGCCGACCTTGTGGAACACCGCGATTTTCTGATCGCCCACGGTGTCCGGGTGAATCTTGTTGCTGGTGAAACGGGACAGCGGATAGGCTTTCGTTTTGTTGCCAACGCGCACGCCGAGGACCAGTTCATCAGCCTTCAATCGCGGATCGGGTTTACCGCGTGAGTTGACCGAATCTTGGTTCTCCGTCGTGGCGATCTCCACTGGGATATACTTGTCGAACATCTTGTACGCCACGCCGTTCGGGTAGTCGGTCATCCACTTACCCCACGTGGTCGTGACGGTCGGAATCGGCGTCAAGCGGTCCCCCTTGCGTGGGCCATCAAAAGCGACCCCGGACAGGCACGAAAACAACGTCCCGTCTTTGTGCTTCATCACCATGATGCCGTTACGCCAGCCGTGGAACGTGAAGTCATAAGACGCGGTGAAGCCGCGCGCGTACCCCGCCTCCGGGTCGTAGACGAACACGCCATAGCTGTCGGAAATCACGCGGTACGGGTTCAAGAAGAAGCGGATCGGAATCGCGCCGCCGTCGGAGTACCCGCGCGTCCAGCACAACACCGGGTCACTATCGCGCAACTCGCTCGCCCGCCGCTTCGCCTCATCCACGCAATGCGAACAGTTCGGGTTCACCAGCGTTTTGAACGCCTCGGGCTTCGCAACAACAATCGGCTCTTGTGCCGCCAGAGTCCCGACGAACGCACACAGGCTAGCAAGGATCGTGAAGAGGTGACGCATCATGTCTCCGGGGGTCGAACTGTAGATTTCTAGATTCCAGGCGAACCGGCTTGTACTGTACCCGAAATTGCAGTCAATGCCACGGATAAGGGCCGTCACTGCGCTGCGGCAACGGTCGGGTTCGGCGCGCGACCACGGTGAACAGTCGAATCGTGTGGGCGCCACTTTGATAGTGGAACGTGTGCGAATGCGTGGTCGTGGTGGCGTCCTCGAACCCAAGGACGCCGAGCATTTGACGGACGACAGCCGGGCTGAACTGCCACCACGAGTTCATGCGATGGACCAACGTCGGGTCGGCAAAGTTCGGCAGAAACACGATCGCCGGGACGGACGGAGCGGGCTTCGTGGTGGGCATCGCCACGACCATGTCGGGGCGACCGAGGATCGCCCGCGCGATCCGTTTCAACCGGCCCACGGCGCGTTCCTTCAGGGTCCGTTTACGCGGTGCTGGCACCGGGGGTGAGGGGACATCTTCGCTCCCGACGACGCGGGAATCCCACTCGTTGTCGTGCAGGAGATCGGTCACGATGATCGTTTCGCGCGTCAACCGGGCGGCATTCGCCAGTGCCAAGAAGGGGTCACGCAAGTGCAACAAAATACTGCCAAAGGTGGCGACATCGACCAGCCCGATCTCCGCCGGGAGGTCGTAGACGTTGCCGTAAACCACTTTGGCCTGGGAACCGAGTAAGCGGTGGCTGAACCAGAATGATTTGTGCAGTCGATCCAACGGTCCGTTAGGGGCACTCAAATCCCGTATCAAGCCGCTCAAATCCGGATGGGAAGCGAGCGGGAGGACGTCAATCGGCGCGCCGAGTGCTACGTCGAACGCCACAACTTCCGCGCCACGTTTCTCCATTTCAAAGCAGAGGAACCCGCTGGCGGTGCCCAACTCCAGCACCCGCTTCCCCGCGAACGTCACCTTGCCAAGGTAGTCGTCCACGCCCGCGCGGAGATCCCATTCCCCCGGTATGGTGCCAACCCCCGGCACGTCGATCGTGTGGTAGAACCAGCAGTCATCCCGGTTGGTGACTTCAACCGGGTCCGCGTAGACGTTTGTTGTGATGGCCAACATCATCCTCCCAAGGAATCCGCAACGGGGTGCAACTCATTTCTCTGAGCCACCTAATACCGTATTCACCACAGAGGGCACAGAGAGCCACGGAGCAAACCAATACATGTTGAATTCTTCTCTGTGGCTCTCTGTGCCCTCTGTGGTGAAAATTGCTTGCTTGCGCCCCAGAGAATCTGAATACACACCAGAGCGTCGCGTCGCCGTCCTCGGCTTGACTGGCGGTTT
>JANLRE010000126.1:0-3769 GCA_031368205.1 Fimbriiglobus sp.
GGTGACCGCCGCCGACGGCGCGAGCTTTTCCGATCAGTCTTCGCCACCGATGAGACGAAGCGGCGAAGTTCACGGAGCGGGATTGTCGGGAACGAGTGGCTCTAACACTTCAACTGTTCGTTGCGTTTGTTTCGATTTCCGTGGTATGCTGCTTGTGTGGTGTTCGAGGCGGGAGAGCAAATCATGACAACGATCGCAGCGGGACGCAGCTTGGTTACGCCGACTGACGACGAGTCCAAGACGGCGCTGGCGTCCAGTCGCACGCTCGCGGTTCACCTCGGCGGGACCGGGTCCGGGCTGACCGTCCGGGTGACGTCCGGCCAGGGAAGCGAAGACCTCGTGCTGCCCGCACCCGTCGCTCGGCTGTTGCTCAACATCCTGACCGAAATGGGCCAGGGGAACGCGGTCGCGCTCGACACCGTGCAGCCCGAACTGACCACGCAGCAAGCCGCCGACCTGCTCAACGTGTCGCGGCCCTACGTGGTCCAGTTGCTCGACGCCGGGGTAATCCCGTCCCGGAAGATCGGCACCCACCGGCGCGTACTGCGGGAGGATGTCCTGGCGTATAACCACGACATCGACCTCAAGCGGCACGCGGCGCTGGACGAACTGACGGCGCTGAGCCAGGAACTCGGCCTCTACGACGACCCGATGAAATGACCCCGCTCGTCGCCGTCTACGATGCCTGTGTACTCTAACCGGCCCCGCTGCGAGACCTGTTGGTTCGGGTCGTGCTCGCCGGTCTGGTGCGGGCGCACTGGACGGACCAAATTCACGACGAGTGGACCCGCAACGTGCTGGCCAACCGCCCGGAACTGGCCGCAAGCAGTATCGAGCGGTCCCGCCAGTTGATGGACGCGCACGTTCACGACGCGCTAGTGACCGGGTACGAAGACCTCGTCCCGACGCTCTCGTTACCCGACTCGGACGACCGACACGTGTTAGCCGCCGCCGTGCGAATCCGGGCGACCGTGATCGTCACGTTTAACCTGTCCGACTTTTCCGCCCGAAGTCCTCCGCCCGTTGAACGTCGAAGCCGTCCACCCGGACGTGTTCGTCTCCCGGCTGCTTGCGGAATCGCCCGCCGAAGTGTGCGGGGCCGTGAACCGGCAGCGGGCGAGCCTGAAGAGACCGCCCAAGAGCGTTGACAAGTTTCTCCCGTTGCTAGAACAGTGCCGGTTACCGCTGACCGCGGCAGGACTCCGCCGTTCCACCGATTTGATTTGAAACGATGTTCAACACTCGACTTGTTTCCGAGATTTGCGGAGCCACTTCTGAATCGCTGCCCGTGGCATTCGTGCCTCCGATTCGAGCACCCCGAGGTCTGTGAATCGCTGTTTTGGACCTCGGACGCTTACCAGAAGCCAGCGGGCGTAACGCACAACGACGGACAGGTCACGACGCCAAGGTTCTCACCGCGTTCCCATTTTGCGTCCCTGGCCACGCCGATGGGCTAGGCAGGGAACGAATTGCCGCTCGTCGAGTTCGGTTCGGGTGACCCGATCGGGGTCGAACGTGGTCTGGCGTAAACCCGGGCGCCACCTCTTCCCACTGGTGAGTGAAAAAGTCGTTAGTGATTAAGGATTTCGTGTGGTGCTTCCACATTCGTCACACTACCAACGTGATTCTCAATCGCTACAGACGAAAAATACGTTCAGAGGCACACAATCCACATCACCTATTCATTTATTCAGGTGTATATTTACACCAGTTTGAGGAAAGTGGCGTTGGAATCCACCTCTCTCAATTCAAATTGGAGCGATTATCTTGGCCCAGGTGATCGCCCTGACAGTCTCATCGGGCCTCATGGAGATCGCCCATGCCTCACCTCCGTCACGCTCGCCCGGTTAAAAAGCCACGCCCGGTCCCCCTGTCGTTCCTGCGGCTCGAAGACCGCGTCACCCCAGCCACTCTGGTTAGCGACCTGCTCGACTACGCCCCTGGTAGCACCGCTTATTTCACGGGAAGCGGGTTCGGGGTGGGGGAGACGATCGATATGGTCGTCCTCCGCTCCGACGGCGTGCCTGAGGGGACACCGGACAACCCCTGGACGGTCACCGACGGCGGGGCCGACGACCTGGACGGCCTCGCGGACGGCAACTTCCTCACCTCCTGGTACGTCGATCCCGCCTACGCCACCAATCAAATCCCGACCGCCACCGCCGCTGGTCAGACCTCCGGCGAGACGGCGAATCTCACATTCACCGACGGCACCGGTTCGATCAACATTACGTTGTCTAACGGCACCGTTCAGAACGCGAACGTGCAGTACAGCCTCCGCACGGACGTGTATTTCAGGGGTGCGAACTTTGAACCAGGGACGTACTACGTGTACGTGTACCAGCCACAGGGTGACACGCTGATCGGCCGGCCCGACGCCGCGAATCCGGTGACGGTCGGCCCAACGGGGAGATAACGAACGCCCAGCTTTGGGGTCACGTCCTGAAAGTGAGCGACAACTCACAGGGGTTCGACTTCAGCGCCAACGGGGTGTACCGGGTCGAAGTGAGTACGGTTTACAACGCCAATGGGCTTGGTAGTGGAGATCCCAGAAAGAGCGACAACTTCAAGGTCGAAACCGTCGTCGTTGCGACCACCGGGTCGGTCGGCGGCACGAAGTGGGAAGACCGGGACGGCAGCGCCACCACCACCGGCGACCGCCTGGCCGGGTTGGGCGGGTTCACCATCTTCGTGGACGTGAACGGCGACACCCTGAACAACGACGGCTTCTCGACCACGATGGCCGTGGACGGCACGTACTCCATCTCCGGCGTTCCGGCCGGCACGTACTCGGTGTACGAGGTGAGCCAGGCGGGTTACACCGTGGTCGTCGGGTCGGTGGCAGGCGTCAGCGTCTCGGCCGGCACCAACACCCCCGGTGTGAACTTCGCCAACTTCAAGAACGTCACCATCTGCGGGGTGAAGTTCTACGACGCCAACACCGACGGGATCAAGGGGGCCGGCGAACCGACCATCGCCGGGTGGCGGGTCGGGATCGACACGAACGGGGACACCACGCCCGACTACTTCACCGTGACCGACGCGACCGGCTCATACTGCTTCGGCGACCTGAACGGCGACGGGAAATCCGACCTCGGGCCGGGCACATACACCGTCAGCGAGGGCACCCAACCGAACTGGGTGGCCACCACCCCGACCAGTGCGGGCGTCACCGTCGGCGGCACCACGGGGGTGCAGAGCGGCGGGACGGCCGCGGTCAACTTCGGCAACGTCAACCTCGCGCAGTGCGGCGGGCTGACCCTCGGGTTCTGGTCGAACCCGAACGGCAAGGTGATCCTCCAGGCCAACGACAGCTACTCCAACCCCAACAACTGGCGGGCGGTGCTGAACGCGCTAAACCTGAGGAACGCGACCGGCGTCAACTTCGACGTATCCAACACCGGCACCCGGACGGGGGCGGACTCGTTCACCAACGCCTACGCCGCGTTCCGCACCTGGATCCTTGGCGCGACGGCGACGAACATGTCGTACATGCTCTCCGCCCAAATGGCCGCGACGACGCTCGACGTGAAGTACGCCGGGCTGGACGCCAACGCCCTGATCTACGTCCCCGGCATCACCGGCTGGTCGAGCAACCCCCAAGGCGCGAGCCTGCTCGGGAACTTGTACAGCAACGGGACGTGGACGACGACCGGCAACTTCGTGAAGCTGAGCGAGGTGCTGAGCAACGCGAACGCGGTGCTCGGGGCGAACGGCTCCATCCTGTCGGGCAACCCGCTGCGGGTGTACGCCGAGGCGCTGAAGATCG